>CAZFBP010000173.1:0-7169 GCA_964517255.1 uncultured Chryseobacterium sp. | reverse complement strand
GCCGCATCGAGGCCATCACCAGCGTGGAGGCCGAGCGCATGATCAACGAGAAGCTCGCGAAGCTGGAGGCCATCGAAGCCCTGTTGAAGAACCCCGCCGATGTGGTCGCTGCTGTTCAGAAACTCAACGAGCAGAATACTACGCTCACCAAGGAACTGGAGAAGGCCGCGAAGGAGAAAGTGAAGCGCCTGGCCTCTTCCATTCCCTCCAAGGCGAAGGCGAACGCGAAAGGCGTGAAGGTGCTCGTGGAGCTGCTTGATCTTGATGCACAGGGCATGAAGGATCTTGGCTTCGCTCTACGTGAGCAGCATAGTGATCTGGCATTCGTTGCAGGATCCGTGATCGATGGCAAACCCTTGCTCGCGGTCTCGCTCGGCAAGCTGGCGCTCGAATCAACCGGCCTCAAAGCAGTTGACATCATCAAGCAGATCAGCCCCGCGATCAAGGGCGGCGGCGGTGGCCAGCCCGACTTCGCGACGGCAGGTGGCAAAGAGCCAAGCGGCATGAACGAGGCGCTGAAGAAGGCGGCGGAGCTGCTCTCGTGACCCCAGAGCAACGAAGCCCCTCCGGGATCCGGAAGGGCCTCGATGCGGCGTGAGGCGCTGAAGACGAGAGCTACCTCACGCCAACTGAGGGCGAGCACCACCCACCTTATGCGCCTTGGGCAGAGGGGCCTGTCCACGGAGCGGGCCCAGGTACTGCTCATCGCTGAGGGCCAGGTTGAGGATGTAGAGCCCGTTGAAGACAATCACCAGCACGTAGTCGAGCACGCTACGCTTGCCGAAGCACTGCACCACCTCGATCCACACTTTTGGGAGGAAGTAGACCTGGCCCCAGATGGGGATGAGCATCTTCCAGACATCGCGATCGGGGCGGCCCACGATGCGCATGAAGATGATCAGGTTCCAGACGGGCACGAAGGCGGCCAGCCCTGGCTGACGGCACTTCTCGTACAGGCGCCATTGCGCAAGGATCGCGATGGCGGCAATGAAGCCCACGGCATAATAGAAGGCGTTGCCCAGCCGGAGGGTGTAGTAGAAATAATCGTGGAAATCCTTCAGGTTCTCCATGGCGTGCAGGTTTTGAAACGGGTAAGGCCCCGGATGACAGGTGGTTCCACACAAAGAGACGCCCCGAAAGAGGGCGAGTTGCCTCGCCAACGGTGGCTTCTATCCCCAGCGTACTGTGCATTCGGCCAACGGGCGCCCCCGATCGGCCAACGGCGAGAGGGCCTGATTATCAGCCGTTCGCCAGATAGGGGAACATGGAGACGCGCGACTACCTTGCGCCAAACCCCTGAACCATGCCTGTATTCGAGGTCGCCTTAACGCTCAATGACCAAGAGGTGTGCATTGCCTTGTTCGATGGCCAGCTCGTGAATAACCAGATACGCATAGAGCAAACGGATTTCGATGTGAATGTGCATTCCAAGCAGTTCAGCACAGGACCCGGAGGCCGCTTCCTGAAGTTCACCAGTGCCACAGGCGGCACAATCGTCCGCTTGCAATGGGATACTCCGCAGAACGCGCTGGCTTATCAGTCCAATGCGAATGGCGGAAGCAGCACTATCTCGATTGACGGTGGGACATCATTCCCGATCCTTGGCTCCCAATGCCCGGGCGATCCCTCGCTCCTCAACGTGAAGGATGCCTTGAGGTTCGAGAAGCCGAAGCGCTGATTCCCTCAGCCCCTCGGCACCGCGTAAACCTTCACCTCAGCCTCGGTGATCTCCTTGCCGCTGAGGATCACCAGGCGCTCAATCACGTTGCGCAGTTCGCGCACGTTGCCGGTCCAGGGCAGCTTTTGCAGCTCCTTGATGGCCTTGTCCGCGATCTTCTTGGGCGGGATTCCCTGCTCCAGGCATACCAGGCTGATGAAGTGCTCGGCCAGAAGTGGGATGTCCTCCAGGCGCTCGCTGAGACTGGGCACATGGATGGGGATCACGCTGAGCCGGTGGTAGAGGTCCTCGCGGAAGTGGCCTGCTGCGATCTCCTTCTTCAGGTCCTTGTTGGTGGCAGCGATCACACGCACGTTCACTTGCACATCCTTGTCGCCGCCAACGGGCGTGATGCGCCCTTCTTGCAAGGCGCGCAGCACCTTGGCTTGGGCGGCCAGGGCCATGTCGCCGATCTCGTCGAGGAAGAGGGTGCCGCCATCGGCCAGCTCGAACTTGCCTTTGCGGTCCTTGATGGCGCTGGTGAAGCTGCCCTTCATATGCCCGAAGAGCTCGCTCTCGATCAGTTCACCAGGGATGGCCGCGCAATTCACCTCGATGTAGGGGCCTTCGGCACGGCTGCTCTTCTGGTGGATCATGCGCGCCACGCCTTCCTTGCCCGCGCCATTGCCGCCGGTGATGAGCACGCGCGCATCGCTGGGCGCCACTTTCTCGATCATCTCGCGGATCTCGCCCAAGGCCTTGCTCTCGCCGATCATCTGCACGGTGCCGCCTTTCGCCTTGCCCACTTTCTGGCGCAGCACCTTGGTCTCTTGCACCAGGTTGCCGCGATCCAGCGCGTTGCGCACGCTCACCAGGATGCGGCTGATGTTGGGCGGCTTCTCGATGAAGTCGAAGGCGCCTTTCTTGAGCGCATCCACGGCGGTGTCGATGGTGCCGTGGCCGCTGATCATCACCACGGGCAGTTCCTCGTTGTGCGCCTGCAGTTTCGTTAGCACCTCCAGCCCGTCCATCTTGGGCATCTTGATGTCGCAGAGCACCAGGTCGTACTTGCCCTTGATCGCCTTCTCCAATCCGGCCATGCCATCCTCGGCTTCTTCCACCTTGTGCTTCTCGTGCTCCAGGATGTCGCGCAAGGCGGCGCGGATCGCTTTCTCGTCGTCGATGATGAGGATGCTGGCCATGCGTGAGGTGCCCTGCTGAGCGGGGGTGGGCAAAGATGCGCAGGGCGGGGGAAGAGTGATAGCTTGCGGCAACCTGTCCAAGCCCGGTCGTCTTCAACGGAACGAGCCTCCTTCCGGCTAGAATTTGATCACTGCATGACATGGCATCGCAGCACGCCCACCAGCACCGTGAGCAATGCGTACAGCCCGCTCGACGTGAACCTGGATGGCGTGATCAAGTACATCGGAGCGAACAACGACCGCGATCCAATCCTGACCACGGTGGGCGGGAGCACGCCGACGAATACAAGGATGCAGCAGCTGCCCTAGTGCTTCAGCGGCCGCTTCTTGATGATGCCGCCGCGCGTGTCCTTCACCGCGCTCATCACCACGAAGGCGTTGGGGTCGATCTTCTCCACTTCGGTGAGGAGCTTGCTCACCTCGAGGCGCGTGATCACGCAGTAGATGATCTCGGTGTCGAAGTTGTGGCCACTCTTGCCGAAGCCGCGCTTGCCCATGTACACGGTCACCCCGCGCCCCATGACCTTGGTGATCATCTCGCGCACCTCCACGCTGTGCGGGCTGATGATGGTGAGGCCGGTGTACTCCTCGATGCCCTCGATGATGAAATCGACGGTCTTGCTGGCGGCGAGGTAGGTGATGATCGCGTACAGAGCGGTCTCCGTGTCCACCAGCACGGCGGCGGCGCCGAAGATGAACACGTTGATCACGAGCACCACATCGCCAATGGTGACGCCCAGCTTTCGGCTGACGGTGAGCGCCACCACCTCCGTGCCGTCGATCACACTGCCGCCACGCACCGCCAGGCCGATGCCCGCGCCGAGGAAGAAGCCGCCGAAGACGGCCACGAGGAGCTTGTCGTCGGTGATCTGCGGGAAGTGCATCGTGGCCGTGACCAACGCCAGCGCGCCGATGGCGATGGCGGTCTTCACGGCGAACTCACGGCCGATGTTGCGGTACGCGAGGAAGATGAACGGGATGTTCACCAGGAGCAGCAGCAAGGGCAGCTTCAGGCCGCTGAGCCGCACGCCGAGGAGCGCGATGCCGGTGGCGCCGCCGTCGATGAAACCGTTCGGGATGAGGAAGCCCTCGAGACCGAAGGCCGCGCTGAAGACGCCCAGGGTCATGAAGATGGAATCCTTCACCCGGCGGCGGATGCCCACGCGGATGGCATGCAGCTTCCGCGCGCGGCGGTACTCCGACATGTCCTGGCCCACCGACGGGGGCACCGGCAGCTGGCGGATGAGGGCGTGATGGTCCTTGCGGCTCACGGGCTCAATGTAACCGCTCGGCTGAGAGCACGGCGGCAGCGCCTTCCTTCAGCGCATAGCGGCTCCAGGCCAGTTCACGGATGCCACCCGCGATCAGGACGCGATCGATCTGCACGAGCGCGTAAGGGATGGTGTTCACGCGGTGCTCGGGCAGGCCGGGCACTTGCAAGCGCTGGGCGCGGTCCATGCGCAGCAACCGGTCCTTCAGGGCGTCGAACTCGAGCGCTGAGAAGTCGAGCGTGACGGCATCCGAGGCTAGTGCTTCGCCACGCTCCGCGCTGATGATGCGCGCCAGGGAATCGAAGCTTCCGGCGCTGCCCACGAGCACATGCGGCTCCTGCCGCTCCACAACGGCGTAGAGGCCTTCGAGCTGATCGTCGAGGTGCGCAGCGATGCGGGCTTCCTCTTCCACAGTGATCGGATCGCTTATCGGGATGCGCTCACGCAATCGCGTCACGCCGAGCTCGAAGCTGCGCTTCCACATCAGCGCCTTGTTGGTGGCGAGGATGAACTCCGTGCTGCCGCCACCGATGTCCATCACCAAGGTAGGCTGCGGACCGAAGGCGACGGCTTGGCGCACACCCGCCAGGATCAGTTCCGCCTCCTGCTCGCCAGGGATGATGCGGATGGCGATGCCGAGCTCCTGCTTCGCTTTGCGCACGAACTCGTTCCCATTGCGCGCGTTGCGCAGCATCGATGTGCCGAAGCCGCGAATGCTCGTCGCGCCGTGCTCCATCGCAGTAGCCTTGTGTTTCCGCAGCGCTTCCATGCCGCGCACGAAGGCATCGGCTGCGATCAGGCCCTGCTCAATGCCTCCTCTTCCCAAGAAGACGGGCAGCTCCGCGCTGTGGATGATGCGCAATCCTTCCTCGCCCTGCTCATAGACCAGCAGGTTGAAGGTGTTGGTGCCGAGATCGACGATCGCGTTCATGGATCATTGCCGACCCGCCCCGGCTCCAGGCCGGTATGACGGGTCGATGCTGCAATCGGTTCACCACGATTGGGGTGCATCCTACAACCCTCAACCATCCCGGAATCAACCCTCAACCTTTGTACATCAACCACCGCCCCAATTCCTTCCAACTCACCTTCTTCCCGTACATCAGGATGCCGGTGCGGTAGATGCGGCCCGCCAGCCATACGCTTCCGACGAAGGTGGCCACCAGCAGGGCCATGCTCAACAGCAGTTGCCACATGGGCACCGTGCCCATCACCACACGCACCATCATCACAATGGGGCTGGTGAGCGGAATCATGCTTCCCCAGAAGACGGCCGGGCTCTCGCTGTTGAGCACCGCGAGCTGCGCGATGAAGATGGCCGCCAGCATGGGTATGGTGACGGGGACCATGAACTGCTGTGTATCCGTTTCGCTATCCACCGCGCTGCCGATGGCGGCGAGCAAACTGGCGTAAAGCAGGTAGCCGCCGATGAAGAAGAAGGCGAACACGGCGAGCACCAAGGGGATGTTCACTTGCGCGATGAAGTCCGTGACCTTGTCGGCATCCACGGGCGAAGCTGGGGTTTGGGCCTGCGTTCCGAGGAGCTGCCGCTGCACCTGCGTGGTCATGCTGCTTTCCGCGAGTACCGCAGGGTCGTACTTCGAGCTGGCCAGCACCGCCAAGCCGATTACGAGCATCAGCGTGGTGATGCCGATCCACAGCATGAACTGGGTGAAGCCCACCATGGCCACACCCACGATCTTCCCCATCATGAGCTGGAAGGGGCGCACGCTGCTGATGAGCACTTCCACGATGCGGTTCTGCTTCTCTTCCATCACGCCGCGCATCACTTGCACGCCGTACATGAAGATGAAGATGAACATGAAGTAGCCGAAGAAGAAGCCGACCATGGCCTTGGCATCGGCCATCGATTCCTTGCCCAGGTCCTTCACGTCGAAGAGCTTCAGGTCGAGCGGTTTCCGGACGCGCGCGTAGGCTTCGCGGTCGATGCCTTCCTTCTGGAGCTTCGAAATCTCCAGGCTCTTCTCCAGCTCCGCGCGGATCCATTGCTTGGCGAATTCGCTGGGCTTGTTCTTGTAGATCAGGTCCGCGCGCGGGTTGTCTGTGATGCTGCCAGGCAGCAGTCGCACGAGGATGTTGTGCGGGCCCTCCTTGAAAGCGGTGTCGGACCATGCAGCACCGTCAAGGAAGAAGGTGAGGCGCAGCGCCTTGTTGTCCTCAAGGCGGCGGCTGATCAGTCCCTCCTGATCCTCCACCACCACTTTGTAGTCCGTGGCTTCCTGCATGCCCACCCAGAACATGGCCAGCACGGCGCCCGTGATCAGCAGCGGCCCCAGGATCGTCATGATCAGGAAGCTGGGCTTGCGCACGCGGGTGATGAACTCGCGCCAGATGATGAGCCGGATCTTGTTCATGGGGCGGGTTCGTTGGGGCCGGACATTTCCGGCCCGTACCATTCTATTCCGTCATACCAGCCGTTACTTCCTCTGGATGGTGCGCGCTCACCACCTTGATGAAGATGTCGTGCATGCGCGGCACCTCCTCCTGCACGCCATGGATCTCAACGGAGGGCAGTAGTTGCCGCAGCACGTCGTTCAGCTTCGCGTCCTTGGCCAGGCGAATGCGCGCATGGCTGTATTCCCCATTGTCCTGCGCATCGAGCAATTCGCCGGTGAAGGCCAGGGCATTGGCCAGGGCCACCTTGTTGCCCTTGTACTCGAGGCGGTAGGTGTTGTCGGCGTATTGCCGGCGGATCTCGCGCACGTTGCCATGCAGCATCAGCTTCGCCTTGTCGATGAGGCCGATGTGGTCGCAGAGCTCCTCGACGCTGGGCATGCTGTGGGTGCTGAGCATCACGGTCACTCCGGCATCGCGCAAGCGCAGGATCTCGCTGCGGATCAGCTCGGCGTTGATGGGGTCGAAGCCGCTGAAGGGCTCATCGAGGATGAGCAGCTTCGGCTCATGCAGCACGGTGGTGATGAACTGCACCTTCTGCGCCATGCCCTTGCTCAGCTCCTCCACCTTCTTGTTCCACCAGGTGCTCATCTCCCAGCGCTCGAACCAGGCCTTCAAGCGCTT
>CAZFBP010000172.1:3222-7191 GCA_964517255.1 uncultured Chryseobacterium sp. | reverse complement strand
CTATTGAGCGCGAAGGGGCCGCCTCATCCGAGACGGCCCCTTCGCTTGCGCGCCACTCGTTCAGCGCGCGATCACCACGGCGTGCTGCGCGACCCGGTCAGGGGCGCGCAGTTCAAGCAGGTACCGGCCATCGGCCAGTCCGGCCACTGAGAGCTGGCTGCTGCCAGCAGGCACCACGCCGAAGTCGCGGGCCACGCGCCCTGCCGCATCGCGCAGCAACGCACGTGCATTGGCGCCACCCTCGTGCGTGATGGTGATCTGATCATCGTTCGCCGGGTTGGGGAAGGCGCCCAGCTCCAACACAGGCGCGGTCACCGTGCCAAGGGTCCAATCCACATCGTAACGGCACACGGCCACATCGTTATCCGTGAAGGTGCTGAAACCCGAGGTGAAGCCGGCCAGCAGGATCTTGCCATCCAGTTCAATGGCCACGGCGTTGGCATCGTCGAAGTCCTGCTGGATCGAGGTGGTCGTGACGCCGTTCAGGCCGAAGGACATTACCGGGTCTCCTGAATCGGTAAGGCGGGCCAGCATGAAGTCGCGCGGCACGCCAAAGCCCGATTCGCCGGATGTGCCGCACACGATCAGGTCGTTGTTCGAGTAGCGGGCGATGTCGTAGCCGTTGTCCACCGGGTTGGCGTCGATGGTGACGATGCCGTCGCCGCCTCCGAATGGAGGATGAAAGTTCCCATCGCTGCGGATGCAGGCCACGTAAGCATCGATGCCTGCGGCCACGCCCAGCCAGCCGGTCACGAACACGCGCGTGCCGCTGGCCACCATGCCCCAGCCCGCGTGATCGTTGGAGCCGATCTCGGGGAGCAGCGTGCCTGCATTGCCGAATCCGTTCTCCGGGGTGCCGGTGCCATCCACCATGAAGAGCACGGTCTTCATCACGAAGCTCACGTTGGCGTGGCCCGCGCCCACGGCGTTGCCATTGTCCATCAGGGCGAGGCAGTTCAGCTGATCATCGCCGGTATGGTCGTTGATCGCGGTACCGCCATTGCCGAAGCTTGGATCGGGCGAGCCATCTTCCAGCAGCCTCATGATGAAGGAATCGCGGTCGAAATCGGGGCCGATGGCACTTCCAGCGAGCAGGACGCGGTCATCGCCCAGCACCACCAGGTCGCGCGCCTCGGCCTCCGTATCGCTCAGCGGGTAGAGCATCACGCCGTTGGTTCCGAACGTGAGGTCGGGCTGCCCGGAGGCATCCGCGCGGACCAAGGGCACTACTGCTTGCGCCAGCGTAGGGTAGGCGATGCCGGTGACGTAGATGCGGCCCTGGCTGTCAACGCCCATGGCGTAGCCGTATGCCTCATCGCCAATAGTGAAGAAGGTGTAGCCTGCGCTGGTGCCCCATGAGGCGTCGAGCGAGCCATCGTTGTACAGGTGGGCGACGAAGATTGAATTGCGTCCATCGACGCGTGCCACCCCGCAGATCAAGGAGGTGTTATCACCGAGCACGACGATGTCGTGGGCCACATCGTGGAGGTCACCGGGCTGCAGGATGCTGATGCCACCGTTGCCGTACGTGGGGTCCAAGGTGCCGGACTGGGCAGAGATCTGGCTGGCGAGAAGCGCTGTGATGAGAAGTGCCGCGTTGCGTTGCTTCATGGTCGGGCTCATTGGAAAGGAGGACGAAGATGCGCATTGCGCGCAAGATTCCATCCCAACGATCATCGCACGTTGAGGGCATCGAGCAGCTTCGCCGGTCCCGAGGCTGCGATGATGCGCGTGGGGCCGTGCAGGAAGCCATCGCGCTTCATGCGTTCCGCTTGGGCGAGCAAGGGGTCGTAGAAGCCGTTCACGTTGAGCAGGCCGATGGGCTTGGCGTGGATGCCCAGTTGCCGCCAAGTGAGCAGCTCGAACAGCTCGTCCATGGTGCCGAAGCCGCCGGGCAAGGCGATCACCGCCTGGCTCAGCACGTGCATGCGCATCTTCCGCTCGTGCATGTCGCGCACGGTGATCAGCTCGGTGAGCCGTTGGTGCGCCAATTCCTTTTCGATCATGAAACCGGGGATCACGCCGATCACCTCGCCGCCGGCCTCCAGCGCCGCATCGGCCACCACGCCCATGAGGCCCACGTGCCCGCCACCGTACACGATGCCCATGCCGCGCCCGGCAATGGCGCGCGCCATGTCCCGGGCCGCTTCGATGAAAGCGGGATCGGAGCCGGCGCTGGCCCCGCAGAAGACGGCGATGCGCATCACGAAGGAAGCTCTACATCGCCGCCACCTTCTCCGCCTTGTACACGCCCGCCTCCAGCTTCTTCTTCACTTCTTTGAAGCTGTTGATGGTGCGCTGCACATCGTCCAAGGTGTGCGATGCGGTGGGGATGAGGCGCAGCAGGATCGTGTCCTTCGGCACCACGGGATAGACCACGATGCTGCAGAAGATGCCGTGGTTCTCGCGCAGGTCGAGCACCACGTTGGTGGCCTCGGGGATGCTGCCGTGCATCATCACGGGCGTCACGCAGCTATTGGTCACGCCGATGTCGAGGCCGGCCTCCTTCAGGCCGCTCTGCAGGGCCTTGGTGATCTCCCAGAGTTTCTGGCTGAGCTCCGGTCGCGTGCGGATCATCTCCAACCGCTTCAGCGCGCCGATCACCACCGGCATGGGCAGGCTCTTGGCGAAAGTCTGGCTGCGCATGTTGTAGCGCAGGTACATGATCACATCCTCCGGGCCGCTCACGAAGGCACCGATGCTGGCCATGGCCTTGGCGAAGGTGCCGAAGTACACGTCCACCTGGTCCTGCACGCCCTGGGCGTGGGCAGTGCCGCGGCCATCGCGGCCCATCATGCCGAAGCCGTGCGCATCATCAACGAAAAGGCGGAAGTTGTACTTCGCCTTGCGCTCCACGATCTCCTTCAATTTGCCTTGGTCGCCGGCCATGCCGAAAACGCCTTCGGTCATCACCATGATGCCGCCGCCGGTCTGCTCCACAACCTTGCGGGCGTTCTCCAGCTGCTTGTCGAGGCTGGCCATGTCGTTGTGTTGGAACACGAAGCGCTTGCCCATGTGCAGGCGGGCACCATCGATCATGCAGGCGTGGCACTCGCTGTCGTACACCAGCACGTCGTGGCGGGAGAGGAGGGCTTCGATGGCGCTCATGCACCCCTGATAGCCGTAGTTCAGCAGAAAGGTGTCCTCCTTGCCCATGAAGGCGCTTAGCTCATCCTCCAATTGCTCGTGGTACTTGGTCTGGCCGCTCATCATGCGGGCGCCCATGGGGTAGGCCATGCCCCAGTCCTCGGCGGCTTGGGCGTCCACGGTGCGGATGTCGGGGTGGTTGGCCAGGCCGAGGTAGTTGTTGAGGCTCCATACCAGCACGGGCTTGCCCCGGAAGGTCATATGGGCGCCCAACTCGCCTTCGAGCTTGGGGAAGGAGAAGTAACCGTGGCTGTCCTTGGCGTAACGGCCGATGTGGCCCAGGTCCTTGCGGAGCTTATCGAAGATGTCGTTCATGGGGGGGCTGAAAAGCTGGCCAAATGTAGCGGGCGGCTCTTGGGGCCAAAGAGCGTTAAGCGCTGTCTTTCAACCGGCTGGCGGTGAAGGGACTGCGTCTATATTCGCGCCCCGCTCGAATGACCTGTCGCCCAGGAACTCGCTCTACTTCCAAGCTGCCGCTCCTCATGGCCTCGTCCTTCGGGATGCTGCTCTGGTTGCTCGCGGGCTTGGCGGGAAGCGCCAGCCTTTCAGGCTGCAGCGATTTCAACCGGGCATTGAAAGCCTCGGGCGATTCGGCCGGCATGGCGCTGAAGATGCGCGTGGCGCGGAAGTTCTACGACAAGGGCTCGTACGATCGGGCCATCCCGTTGCTGGAAGAGCTGATCATGCTGAAGCGCGGAACCTCGGAGAGCGAAGAGGTGCACTACCTGCACGCCAAGTCGCACTTCCTCATGAAGGACTACACCTTGGCCGCCTATTACCTGGAGAACCACGTGCGCACCTTCCCCGTGGGCGCGTACGCCG
>CAZFBP010000172.1:0-3212 GCA_964517255.1 uncultured Chryseobacterium sp. | reverse complement strand
GTACGCTGAAGAGTGCGGCTTCCTCACGGCCTACTGCTATTACCTGAACAGCCCGAACTACGAGTTGGACCAGGGCGACACGCGCTCGGCCATCGACCAGTTCCAGCTCTACATGGTGCGCTACCCCAATTCCAGCCTGCGCGACAGCTGCAACAACCTGGTGGACCAGCTGCGCACCAAGCTGGAGGTGAAGGCCTACCACGCCGCCGAGCAGTACTTCCACATGCGCCGCTACGAGGCCGCCAGCATGGCCTTCACCGAGTTCCTTCGGCAGTACCCCAACAGCGACTTCCGCGAGGACGCCATGCTGCGCGTTCTGCGCGCCACCCATGCCCTGGCCATGGGCAGCGTGGAGGCCAAACGTGCGGAACGAATAGGCACCGCTCTGCGCGCGTACCGTAATTTCGCCGACGCGTACCCCGCCAGCGTGGAGCGCGACCAGGCCGAGCGCATGCGCAAGGAACTGGAGGACGAGCAAGAAAAGACCAAGACGATCACCCCTGCACCATGAGCAACAAGCCCATCACCGCCGCCAAGACCACTGTGACCCGAGACGTCGCCAAGCTGGACACCGAGACCGGCAACCTCTACGAGACCGTGGCCATCCTCGGCAAGCGCGCCGACCAGATCAGCGTGCGCATCAAAGAAGAGCTGAGCACCAAGCTCGAGGAGTTCGCCATGAGCGGCGAGAACCTGGAGGAGGTGTACGAGAACCGCGAGCAGATCGAGGTGAGCAAGCACTACGAGCGCCTGCCCAAGCCCGGCGCGCAGGCCGTGGCAGAGCTCCAGGAAGGCAAGCTCTATTGGCGCCGCGGCGGCGAGGAGAACCCGGCCCCCGAGGCTCTCGCGCCGCAAGCCTGAGCCACCCGCCCCTCCCAGCCCCTGTGGAGATGATGCTGAACCGCAAGGTGCTGCTCGGAGTATCGGGTGGCATCGCCGCATATAAGGCCGCGCACCTCACGCGTCTGCTGGTGAAGGCCGGTTGCGAGGTACAAGTGGTGATGACCTCTTCGGCCCACGATTTCATTACGCCGCTCACCCTCGCCACGCTTAGCAAGCGGCCCGTGCTCACCGAGCTCTTCGCCCGCGATGGCACCGGAGCATGGTCCGACCACGTGCACCTGGCGCGCTGGGCCGACATCCTGTTGATCGCCCCGGCCACGGCCAACACGCTGGGCAAGATGGCCCAAGGCCTCTGCGACAACCTGCTGCTGGCCTGCTGGCTCAGCCTTCCGAAGGAGACCCCTGCCTTCATCGCGCCGGCCATGGACCTCGAGATGTGGCGCGCCGAGGCGTCGAGGTCAAACCTGCGACGGCTCCAGGAGCGCGGTGCGCGCGTGATCGGCCCCGAGAGCGGCGAACTGGCCAGCGGGCTGGTAGGAGAGGGCCGGATGAGCGAGCCGGAGACGATCGTGCGCGCCATGCGCGTGGCGCTCATCGGTGCGAGCATGCTCAACGGCAAACAGGTGCTCATCACGGCGGGTGGAACGCAAGAGGCCATCGACCCCGTCCGCTACATCGGCAACCGCAGCAGCGGAAAGATGGGCTTTGCCCTAGCCGCCGAAGCCGCCTTGCGGGGCGCGCGCGTGGATCTGGTCACCGGGCCGTCGGTTGAAAAGACGGACCAGCCGGGCATCGCGCGAATTGATGTGGTGTGCGCTGCGGAGATGGCATCGGCGTGCAAGGCGCTATCGCCCAAGTCCGATGCGGTGATCATGAGCGCTGCCATCGCGGACTACCGCCCGGCCAGCGCATCGGGCAGCAAACTGAAGAAGAAGGACACCGCCCTGGAGATCCAGTTGGAGCCCACCGAGGACATCCTGGCCTGGATGGGCGCCCACAAGCCCCAAGGCCAGCGCCTGGTGGGCTTCGCGCTGGAGACCGACAACGAATTGGCCCATGCTGCCGACAAGCTCGCGCGCAAGAAGCTGGACCTGCTCGTGCTCAACAGCCTCCGCGATGCCGGCGCCGGTTTCGGCACCGACACCAACAAGGTCACCTTGCTCGCGCCAGGCAAGGATCCCGTGGGACTGCCGTTGATGAGCAAGCGCGAAACGGCCCGCGCTATCTTGGACCGCCTCGAAGAACTGCTCTGATCCATGCGGAAGACTGCTTGCATCCTTCTCCTGCTCCTGCCTATCGCCTCTTTCGCTCAAGAGTTCAACTGCCAGGTGAGCGTGATCGCCCCGCAGGTCGCACAGGCGCAGACCACCGTGTTCCGCAGCATGGAGCTCGCCATCAAGGAGTTCTTCAACACCCGGCGCTTCACCAACCTGAACTACGCCGCTGCCGAGCGCGTGGACCTCAACGTGCTGCTCACGATAAGCAACCAGCCCGCGCCCGATCGCTTCGAGGGCACCTTGCAGGTGATCTACGCGCGCCCCGTCTATGGCACCGATTACAACAGCCCCATCCTCGACCTGGTGGATGAGCAGGTGAAGTTCAACTTCCTCGAGAACACGCAGATCGAGTTCAGCGCCGACCGCTACATCAACAACCTCTCCTCGCTGCTGGGCTTCTACGCCTACTTCGTGCTCGGCCTCGATGGCGACACCTTCTCCCCCTTGGGCGGCGCCGATTACTACACGCAGGCGCAGCAGGTGGTGAACAACGCGCAGAACAGCGGCGAGGATGGCTGGCGCGCCTTCGAGAGCCAGCGCAACCGCTACTGGCTGCTCGACAACCAGCTGCAGGCCGTGTTCCGCCCGCTGCGCGAATTGCTCTACGACTACCACCGCCAAGGCATGGACACCATGACTGAGGACGCCGCGGCTTCCCGGCGGAAGATCGCAGCGAGCATCGAGAAGCTAAAGACCGTGCACCAGGCCAAGCCCGCCAGCTACAACCTGCAAGTCATCTTCAACGCCAAGTACCAGGAGCTCGTGAACATCTTCAAGCCGGCTGACCCCGCCGAGAAGACCAAGCTCTTCAACACGCTGCAGATCATCGACCCGGGGCACATCGGGGAGTACCAGAAGATGATGCAGGGATGAGAGCGCGTGCGCTGATGTGAGCATCTGATCGTGATGCCGCGCTTCTGAAGGGTCAACACGAAATTCGTCCCATGCTCGCCCGCATCGCCATCTCGAATTACCTGCTCATCGATGCGTTGGAGCTCGATTGGCAGCAAGGGCTCACCGCTATCACCGGCGAGACGGGCAGCGGCAAGAGCATCCTCATCGGCGCTTTGGAATTGGCCATGGGCGCACGCG
>CAZFBP010000171.1:2600-7210 GCA_964517255.1 uncultured Chryseobacterium sp. | reverse complement strand
GGATGCACGCAGAGCGTAAGGCCGGTCATGCCTTTCTCGCCGTGGAGGTAGTTGAGCGCGTTCTCGATCTCGTCGATGATGAGCACCGGTGCGCCGACCTCTCCCGTCCCGTTGCAGGTGGGGCAATTCTCGCTGGTGTCGATCTCGGTCTCGGGGCGCACACGCTGGCGTGTCATCTCGATGACGCCGAAGCGTGAAGGCGGCAGCACATTGTGCTTGGCCTTGTCGTCCTCCATGGCATCCTTGAGCGCCTTGTGGAGGAGGCGGCGGTTCTCCGCTTCGTAGAGATCGATGAAATCGACGCAGATGATGCCGCCCATGTCGCGGAGGCGGAGCAGGCGGGCGATCTCTTGGGCCGCTTCGATGTTGATGTCGAGTGCGTTCTTCTCCTGGGCCTGATTGCCGCCCTTGCGGCTGCCGCTGTTCACGTCGATGACGTGCATGGCCTCGGTCTTCTCAATGATCAGGTAGGCGCCGCTGCTCAGCATCACCTGCTTGCCGAAGGCCTGCTTGATCTGCTTGTTGATCCCGAAGTTGTCGAAGATGTCGATCTTCCCCTTGTAGTGCTTGACGATGCCGGCCTTCTCCGGAGCGATCTTCTCCAATGTGGTGCGGATGTCATCGGCGAGCAGCTCGTGATCGACATGGATGCCGGTGAAGCTCTTGTTGAGCACGTCGCGCAGCACGGCGTTGGTGCGGTCCACCTCGCCCAGCACCTTCTTGGGCGGCATGGCGTTGCGCAGGTTGCGGAACATCATGTCCCAGCGCTGCAGGAGGTTCTTGAGGTCGGCCTCGAGGTCGGAGCTGGCCTTGTCGGCGGCGTTGGTGCGGATGATCACGCCGAAGCCCTTCGGCTTGATGGCCATCATCAGCTCCTTCAAGCGTTTGCGCTCCACCTCGTCGGTGAGGCGGCTGCTGATGCTGATCTTGTTGATGAAGGGCACCAGCACCATGTAGCGCCCGGCGAGGGTCACTTCGGCGGTGAGGCGCGGACCCTTGGTGCTGATGGGCTCTTTGGCGATCTGCACCAGGATGCTCTGGCTCGCGCTGACGATGTCGCCGAGCTTGCCCTCTTTCGGGATGTCGCCATCCAGCTTCCAATCCTCCAGCAGACTACTGGTGACGGCACCGCTCACAGCGCCCTTGGTGAACTTGTAGCTGTTCTTGAACTGCGGCCCCAGATCGAAGTAGTGCAGGAAGGCGTCCTTCTCGTGCCCTACATCCACGAAGGCGGCGTTGAGGCCGGGGGCCACCTTGCGCACCTTGGCCAGGTAAACATCGCCCACGGCGAAGCCGCGCTCGGTCCTCTCCCGGTGCAGCTCGCTCAGCACCTTGTCCTTCAACAAGGCGATAGCGACCTCGCCGCCGTGGGAACGGATGACCAGATCGACGCTCACGCGATGATGCTGTTGGTATGCATGGAATCTGGCACGCAGGCGCGCGCCGAACGGCAGCGGCTGAAAGCCCTAGGCCTTCAGTCCGCAGCGCCGCTACCGGTTCCTACCGGATCTTCTTCTTGTGGCGGTTCTTCCGCAGGCGCTTCTTGCGCTTGTGGGTGGCCATCTTGTGGCGTTTCCGCTTCTTTCCGCAGGGCATGTGCTCTTCAGTGTTCGTGTACGTGACTTTCCAATTCCTTCAGGAAGCCATCCACCTTGCGGGTGATGGCCGTATCCTCAACTACCATTGTCCTGTACCGTGTGAGGCAGCTGATTGCTTGATCGATGCTGTCCAACGTGGCATAGGTGCGCCCCAAGTAGAACCAGACGTCGGGGAAACCCTCCGCATCCAGGTCGCGCACCTTCTTGAAGCGTTCGAGCGCCTTGTCCATCTGGCCGCTCTGCACCGAGAACAGGCCCAAGTGCCAATGCGCCTCGGCGTTCTCGGGCTCCTCCTCCGCGATCTTCCGCAGCAGCTGTATGCCGCGCATGGGCTCGGAGCCGTTCACGAGCGCCACCGCTTCCATCATGCGCGCTTTCGCGGGCGTGACCTCGGGCGTTTCGCTCTGCTTCCCCGAAGGTGTTCGGGGCACCAACAACAAAAGAACCACTACCACCGCAGCACCGGCCAAGGCCAATAGCTGCGGCTTCCCAAATCCCATCATTGACCCTCAGGCTTCGCCGACCGGTTCTTCACCTGGTCCACGAACACATCGGCGGGCTTGAACGCCGGGATGTCGTGCGCGGGGATGATGATGGTGGTGTTCTGAGCCAGCAGGCGACCGGTCTTCTGAGCCCGGTGCTTCACGATGAAGCTGCCAAAGCCGCGCAGATGCACGGGTTCGCCGGCAGCGAGCTGGTTCTTCACCTCATCCATGAACGCCTCCACCGTGGCCAGCGCCACATTGCGTTCAATCCCAGTCTTTTTGGAGATGATGCCCACCAGCTCTGCCTTCGTCATAGCCCTGATTGAATTGGGGCGGCAAATATAGACGGGCAATCTGACCCCGCAACCCATCTTTGTGCCTGTATGTCAAGCAATTCATGGTTCGGCCGGGCCCTGCTGCCGTGGTACCGCGAGAACCAACGGCCGCTGCCCTGGCGCCTCACCAAAGACCCCTACCGCATCTGGCTCAGCGAGGTGATCCTGCAGCAGACCCGCGTGGACCAAGGCACCGCCTACTGGCACCGCTTCGTGGAGCGCTACCCCACGGTGGTTCATTTGGCCAAGACCTCTGAGGACCAAGTGCTTCGCCTCTGGCAAGGACTGGGTTACTACAGCCGTGCTCGAAACCTAAGGACCGCCGCGAGGCAAGTCGTGAAGGAACACCGAGGCCGCTTCCCTAGCGACCATGCCGCGCTGCTGAAACTTGAAGGCGTGGGTGACTACACGGCTTCGGCCATCGCCAGCATCTGCTTCGGGAAACCCGAGCCTGTGGTCGATGGCAATGTGTACCGGGTGCTGGCCCGGGTCTTCGGCATCGCCACGCCGATTGACAGCGCAGCCGGGAAGAAGGAGTTCCGTGCGTTGGCTGCTGAACTCATCTCGAAGGAGCACCCCGGCGACCACAACCAAGCGGTGATGGAGCTCGGCGCCACGGTTTGCGCGCCGAAGAACCCGCGATGCGGTGAATGCCCATTAGCGCGCAAGTGCATCGCGAAGGCGGAGGAACGCATCACCGAACTCCCGGTGAAGGCGGGCAGGACGAAGACCCGCACGCGGCACTTCAATTACTTGCTGATCGAAACGAAGGGCGGCATCTACCTGCGCAAACGAACCGAAAAGGACATCTGGCAGGGGCTGTGGGAGTTGCCGATGGTCGAGACGGAAAAGTCGGTGACGGGGCCGTTCGTCAAGAAGCAATCAGGCATGGCCAGGCTTGTTCCGTTCGTTGGACCTGTGAAGCATGCGCTCAGCCATCAGATCATTCACGCTGTGTTCTGGAAAGCCGAGCCACCGCCAAGGTTCAAAGCGCCGAAGGACTGGAAGCTGGTGCGGCCAGAGGAGATCGGTGCCCATGCATTGCCGCGTTTAATAGAGCGGCACCTTGTTGGAAAAGCCCGCTGACCGAAGCGCTCTACCTTCGGCCTCCCATCCCCCTACCTCATGTCAGGCGTGAACAAAGTGATCCTGGTCGGCAACCTCGGCGCCGATCCCGAAGCGCGGCATCTGCCGAACGGCGCGGCCGTGGCCAACTTCAATGTGGCCACCACGGAAGTCTTCAAGGACAAGCAGACCGGCGAGCGTCGCGAGATCACCGAGTGGCACCGCGTGGTGGCCTGGCGCTGGAACGCCGAAGTGGCGGAGAAGTACCTGCGCAAGGGCAGCAAGGTGTACGTGGAAGGCAAGCTCCGCACGCGCAAGTGGCAGGACAAGGACGGGCAGGACCGCTACACGACGGAGATCCTGGTGGATGAGCTCAAGCTGCTCGACCGCCCGAACCAAGGCACGCAGGCCGCGCCGCAGCAAGCCGCAGCGAACGCGCAAGCCGCGTCAGCTCCCGTGAGCGCCATGGAGGAGGAAGTGGACGACCTGCCCTTCTAGCCCTCGCGCCCCGAACCGAACACCCCCTGCTTGGAGCCTCCCTCCGTTCCCCCGCTGATCGCGCTGTACTGGCGCACGCTAGATGCGCCTACGGCGATCATCCTGGTGTGCATCGCGCTGCTGCTGGTGTGCAGCGCGGCCTTCAGCGCGAGCGAAGTGGCGCTCTTCTCGCTCACGCCCACGCAGCTGCGCGACCTGAAGGAGCGCGGCGGGCATTGGGGCCGCAACGTGCTCGACCTGTTGAGCAAGCCGCGCCGCCTGCTGGCCACTATCCTCATCGCCAACAACCTGGTGAACGTGGGCATCGTGATCCTCAGCACCGTGGCCGTCTCGTCGATGCTGGAGGTGGAGCGCATGCCAGAGTACCTTGTCTTCGGCATCCAAGTGCTTGCGGTGACCGCGGTGCTGCTGCTGCTGGGCGAAGTGATGCCCAAGGTTTACGCCACGGCCAACAGCATGCGGGTGGTGCAATTGCTGGCCGCTCCGCTGATCGCGTTGCGCTTCGTCTTCACGCCGATCAGCGAGACGCTGGTGCGCAGCACCACGTGGATCGAGAAGCGTTTCCAGAAGCGCGCGGGCCGCACGATAAGCATGGATGCCTTGGGCCACGCCCTGGAGCTGACGAAGGA
>CAZFBP010000171.1:0-2590 GCA_964517255.1 uncultured Chryseobacterium sp. | reverse complement strand
TGCCAGCACCACCGCCGAGGAGCAACGCATCCTGCGCGGCATCGTGAAATTCGGCAACATCGAGGTGAAACAGGTGATGCGCCCGCGCACCGAAGTGGTCGCCTTCGACCGCGAGATCGGATTCAAGCAACTGCTGGCCTCCATCGTTGACAGCGGCTTCTCGCGCGTGCCCGTCTATGAGGAGACGCTGGATCGCGTGGTGGGCATGCTCCACATCAAGGACGTGCTGCCGCACATCCACCAGGAGGATTTCGCCTGGCACGAGCTGCTGCGCGACCCCTACTTCGTGCCGGAGAACAAGAAGCTGGACGACCTGCTGAAGGAGTTCCAGCATGAGAAGGTGCACGTGGCCGTGGTGGTTGACGAGCACGGCGGCACCAGCGGCGTGATCACGCTCGAGGATGTGATCGAGGAGATCGTGGGCGACATCACCGACGAATTCGATGAGGAAGACTTGATCTACAGCAAACTCGATGACCGCACCTGGGTCTTCGAGGGCCGCGCGCCCTTGCCCGATGTCTATCGCGTGCTCGGCGTGGATGGGCACGTCTTCGAGGAGAACAAGGGCGAGAGCGGCACCTTGGGCGGCTTCGTGCTGGAGCTCACCGGCCGCATCCCGAAGAAGGGCGAGCAGGTATCGCTGCGCAACTACACCTTCATCGTGGAGGCCTCGGACAACAAGCGCATCCGCCGCGTTAAGCTCATCCAGAATGATGAAGCGAAGAGCTAGCCTGCTGCTTCCGCTATGCGCGTTGCTCGCGGCCTGCGAGGACGATGCCGTGCCCCGCCCCAAGGGCTGGCCGCGCCTTGACCTTCCGGAGGCGCGCTACGAGGCATGGGCCGATTCGACACTCGGCCTGGAGAAGCCGCCCTACGCCACCATGATCCATCGCAAGGCCGAGGCCGGCGCGCGCTGGTACGACCTGCGCTTCCCCGGACAGCGCGCCACGGTACACCTCACCTACAGCCGGGTGAACAGGGACCTGCCTCAGCTCATCGAGGACGCGCATGGCTTCAAGCGCAAGCACGAGGCGAAGGCAACGCGGGTCCGCAGCGAGCACGTGCTGCGCCCGGAAGCGCGCGTGTACGGGACGCGCTTCGATGTGGAGGGCGATGTGGCCAGCCCCTGCGTGTTCTACCTCACCGACAGTACGCGCAATTTCCTCTACGGCGCGCTCTACTTCGATGCGCCCCCGAACGCCGACTCGCTATCGCCCGTGACGGAACGCATGCGCGCGGACATCGGGCATCTCGCCGCTACGCTTCGCTGGCCCGCCCGGTGACGTGCATCGCCTTCAGCAGCGCCGCGAGCAGCAGGAGCGCCCCCAACTGGTGCAGCACGCCGAGCACGAGGTGCACATGCGTGAGCAACGTGAGCACGCCGAGCCCGAACTGAATAAGCACCGCGCCGAGCAGGTCCTTCCAAGGCAAGGCGGCCACTGAGCGGAAGCGCAGCGCGTAGGCGACGAAGCCCGTCGCCACCAGCCAGGCCAGGTTGCGGTGCACGAACTGCACGCCATCCTTGTGATCGGCGAAGTCCTTCCAGAACGCACCGAAGGCCTTGACGTTCTCCGGCATGAACACGCCGTTCATGAGCGGCCAGGTGTTGTAGATGCGTCCGGCATCGAGCCCTGCGGTGAATGCGCCCCAGATGATCTGAACCACCAGCAGCACCAGCAGCACGCGCGCCCCTCCGCCAGCTGCTGATCCATCGCCAGCGAAGGCGCGCTTGCCTGTGCGGATGTCGAAGACCGTCCAGAGCACCATGCCGAACACGGTGAAGGCCGCGCACAGATGAATCGCGAGGCGGAAGTGGCTCACATCGGGGTTGTCGGCGAGGCCGCTCTTCACCATGAACCAGCCCAGCGCGCCCACCAGCCCGCCGCCGATGAGGATGGCGATGCTGCGCCGCATCAGCCAGCCTTTCAGCAAGCCCTTCCGCCAGAACACCATGAACGGCACGATGAACACCAAGCCCATGAAGCGCCCCCAATTGCGGTGCAGCCACTCCCAGAAATAGATGCGCTTGAAACCGGCGAGGTCCATCTGGCTGTTCACCAACTCGAACTCCGGGATGAGCCGGTACTTCGAGAAGGCCTCCTGCCAAGCTGCTTCACTCATCGGTGGCAGCGCGCCGATGATGGGCTCCCACTCCGTGATGCTGAGGCCGCTGCCCGTGAGCCGCGTGATGCCGCCGATGACCACCATGCACGCGATCATGATGCAGCCGATGAGCAGCCAGATCACTGCGGGCTTCAGAGGCGCGCGCTCAACCATCGCGGCGAAACTACATGCGCCGATCGTGCTCTGAAGCGTATGATTGCATGCCATTCGAAAACCATGAGGCGCTAGATTTGAACTGCCTGCCGCATGAGTCGTTTGAGATTCGGCGAATCCACGACCGCCAAACTCATTGAGCCATGGCGCTAAGGAATTCCGGTGGCGCATTCGGTAAAGCTGCTCAGGCCATGAAAGCCCTCCTTCTCTGTGCCATGGTTGGTGTACCAACCTTGGCGCACCCCCAGCATTGGCGATCGCTTGGCCGGGGACCCCAGCAAGCCAGCGTGCACGGCATCATGGCCGATACGCT
>CAZFBP010000170.1:0-7270 GCA_964517255.1 uncultured Chryseobacterium sp. | reverse complement strand
TGGGCAATACGTCCTCTGGTATGGGCGCTCCATTCTCGTCCAGATAAGCGATATCCCAGGTGCGGAGCGTGATGCCCTGTACCACAACGTGGCCGGTATCCTGAATCTCAATCACGCCCAGCGGATAGCAATTCGGATCGACGTCGTCGCCCATCCACCGGTCGCCGGGCACGCCGAGCCAGTAAAGAGTGTCCCAAGCGGCACTCGGCGGGCACAGAAAAAGCCCACCGCAGCGCCAAAGGACCGCGTCGCCTTGCATGCGGTAGAAGCTGGTGAAGATGGGCGAGGGATTGCTGGGCGGAATCAAGTTCTCTATCGTGAAATGCACCACTTGCACGGAATACCCATCAACGACAGTGTCGCCCACGTAGCGATACCGATAGAGTGATTGTCCAATATGCTCCCCCAGCAGGTCCCAGCACGCTCCAGGCACCCAGAATTGCTGCGCCTTTGTCGGGCCTGCGAGCACGAATGCCAGCAGCCCTGTGATGACGAATCCCTTCATGGGTGGTGAAACTAGCCGAAAGACGCTTGTCAACCGCCAAGGCTGCTTGGGGGCCTCGGTTGCCTCCCTTCGGTACATTCGCGGCCCCTTCACCATGGCCTACACCGCCCACCCCACCGCCGTCATCGACGAGGGCTGCACTATCGGTGAGGGCACCCGCATCTGGCATTTTTCGCACATCATGCCTGGGTGTACGATCGGGGAGAACTGCAACATCGGCCAGAACGTGGTGGTTAGCCCTGGCGTGAAGCTGGGCCGCAGCGTGAAGGTGCAGAACAACGTGAGCATCTATACCGGCGTGGAGTGCGAGGATGATGTGTTCCTCGGCCCTTCGTGCGTGTTCACCAACGTCATCAACCCGCGCAGCGCTGTGGCCCGGAGGGACCAATACCTTCGCACGCTTGTGAGAAAGGGCGCTTCCATCGGGGCCAATGCCACCATCGTTTGCGGGCACGACATCGGCCGCTACGCCTTCATCGGCGCAGGAGCGGTGGTGACGAAGGAGGTGCCCGACTACGCGCTGGTGATAGGCAATCCCGCGAAGCAGACCGGCTGGATGAGCGAGTCCGGACACAAGCTGAAGTTCGATGAGGGCGGTGAGGCCGAATGCCCAGAGAGTGGTCAGCGCTACGAACTGAAGAGCGGGCGCGTGACGCGCATCACTTGAGCCATGCCCGCGCCCTTGGAACAAAAGATCAAGTTCGCCGTGGTGGGCTGCGGCCACATCGGCAAGCGGCATGCGGAGATGATCCAGCGGCATCCGGAATGCGAGCTGGTGGCCTTGTGCGACAGCAGGCCAAAGGGTGAGCTTGGCATTGAACGGCTCGATGCGCCCTTCTTCAACAGTATGGATGCCATGCTCGTCGCGGTGCCCGGCATCGAGGCGGTGAACATCTGCACCCCCAATGGACTGCACGCCGAGATGAGCTCGAAGGCGCTGGAGGCCATGAAGCACGTGGTGTGCGAGAAGCCCATGGCGCTCACCAAGGCGAGCTGCGAAGCGGTGCTCTTCAAGGCGCTTCAAGTGCAGCGCACCGTGTTCGGCGTGATGCAGAACCGCTACTCGCCGCCGAGCCAGTGGATCAAGGGCGTGGTGGACCAAGGGCTCCTCGGCGAGATCTTCATGGTGCAGGTGAACTGCTACTGGAACCGCGACGCGCGCTACTACAAGAAAGGCTCGTGGAAGGGCAGCGCCGACCTCGATGGCGGCACGCTCTTCACGCAGTTCAGCCACTTCATCGACATCATGTACTGGCTCTTCGGCGACATCACCGACATCCAGGGCAAGTTCGCCGACTTCTCCCACCAGGACCTCACGGCATTCGAGGACAGCGGCTTCGTGAACTTCCGCTTCCTCAACGGCGGCATGGGGTGCATCAACTACAGCACCGCCGTGTGGGACAGGAACCTGGAGAGCAGCCTCACGGTAATCGGCAGCAAGGGCAGCGTGAAGATCGGCGGGCAGTACATGGATCAGGTGGAATACTGCCACATCCAGGGCTATTCCATGCCCGAGCTCGCGCCCACCAATCCGGCCAACGACTACGGCGCATACAAAGGCAGCGCCAACAACCACGGGTTCATCATCGACAACGTGGTGGACACCTTGAAAGGAAGGACAACGCTCACCACCAATGCCCTCGAGGGCCTGAAGGTGGTGGAGATCATCGAACGCATCTACGAGAAAAGGGATGAGCAACCTGTATGACCGACTGCTGAAGAAGGAAGCCAAGCTCGCCGTGATCGGCCTTGGCTACGTGGGGCTTCCCATCGCGCTCGCCTTCGCGCGCAGGCTGAAGGTCGTGGGCTTCGACATCAACCAGAAGCGCGTGGACATGATGCGCCGCGGCGAGGACCCCAGCAACGAGATCCCCGCTGAGGAATTCGAGGGCTGCGACATCCACTTCACCGCCGACATCGAGGAGCTGCGCAGCGCGCGGTTCTTCATCGTGGCCGTGCCCACGCCCATCGACCAGCAGAACATCCCCGACCTCGGCCCTCTGCTGGGCGCCACACGCACCGTGGGCCAAGTGCTGAAGAAGGGCGACTACGTGGTGTACGAGAGCACCGTGTACCCCGGCTGCACCGAAGAGGACTGCGTGCCGCTGCTCGAGCGCTTGAGCAGCCTGAAGTTCGTGGACGACTTCAAGGTCGGCTACTCGCCCGAGCGCATCAATCCGGGCGACAAGGTGCACACGCTGGAGACCATCG
Organism: uncultured Chryseobacterium sp.; assembly: GCA_964517255.1. Lineage (GTDB taxonomy): Bacteria > Bacteroidota > Bacteroidia > Flavobacteriales_F > PHOS-HE28 > PHOS-HE28. The sequence goes on along the minus strand of CAZFBP010000170.1, from coordinate 4,554 downwards.
TGAAGGTGACCAGCGGCTGCGACGCCGAGAGCGCCGAGGTCGTGGCGCGCACGTACGAACTGGTGGTGAAGGCCGGCGTGCACCGCGCCAGCAGCCTCAAGGTGGCAGAGGCCAGCAAGATCATCGAGAACACGCAGCGCGACGTGAACATCGCGCTCACCAACGAGCTCTCGATCATCTTCAACCGCATGGGCATCAACACCTACGATGTGCTGGAGGCCGCAGGCACCAAGTGGAACTTCCTGCGCTTCCAGCCGGGCCTCGTGGGCGGCCACTGCATCGGCGTGGACCCCTACTACCTCGTGTACAAAGCGAAGGAGCTGGGCTACCACGCGCAGATCATCGATGCGGGCCGCTTCGTGAACGACAGCATGGGCGGCTATGTGGCCAAGCAGACGGTGAAGAAGGTGATCGCCAGCGGCACCAATCCCACCGATGCGCGCATCCTGGTCATGGGCGCCACCTTCAAAGAGGACGTCACCGACATCCGCAACAGCAAGGTGGCCGATGTGGTGAAGGAGCTGCAGAGCTTCAGCTGCACGGTTGATGTGACCGATCCGCACGCCGATAGCGACGAGGTGAAGCATGAGTACGGCTACGAATTGGTGAAGGAGATGAAAGGCCCCTACGATGCCATCATCGTGGCGGTGAACCACAGCGAGTACGCTGGCAAGGACGAGGCCTGGTTCAAGAGCATGCTGAAGCCCAAGGGCGTGCTGGTGGACCTGAAGGGCGCGTTCAGGAAGAAGATCACGAACGTGAATTACTGGAGCCTTTAGAGATGGCCGCAGAGACGCGGAGGCGCGGAGCAGAAGGGGCTTATGATGCTCAAGGCGGCCCCGCCTGTTGGTCATGGCATTCTCTGCGGCTTCGCGCCTCTGCGGCATAACACCTCCCCATGCAACGCAACATCCTCATCACCGGCGGCGCCGGATTCATCGGCAGCCATGTGGTGCGCCGTTTCGTGAACCGCTACCCGCAGTACCGCATCATCAACCTCGATGCACTCACCTATGCGGGCAACCTGGAGAACCTGCGCGACATCGAGAACGCGCCCAACTACACCTTCGTGAAGGCCGATATCTGCGATGCGGAGGCAGTGGCCAAGGTGATCAAGGAGCATGGCATCGATGGCGTCATCCACCTCGCCGCCGAGAGCCATGTGGACCGCAGCATCACGGATCCGCTGTCATTCGTGCGCACCAACGTATTCGGCACCGTCACCTTGCTGAATGCAGCGAAGGAGGCATGGAAAGGAGCGATGGAAGGCAAGCGATTCTACCACGTGAGCACCGATGAGGTGTACGGCTCGCTCCACGACGACAGCCTCTTCCTGGAGACCACGCCTTACGATCCGCAGAGCCCGTACAGCGCCAGCAAGGCCGCCAGTGATCACTTCGTTCGGGCATACGGCAACACCTACAAGCTGCCCTTCGTGGTGAGCAATTGCAGCAACAACTACGGAAGCCATCACTTCCCGGAGAAGCTGATCCCGCTCATGATCAACAACCTCCGCAACAGCAAGCCCTTGCCCGTGTACGGCAAGGGCGAGAACGTGCGCGACTGGCTCTGGGTGGAGGACCACGCCTCGGCCATCGACACCATTTTCCACAATGGGAAGAACGGCGAGACCTACAACATCGGCGGGCACAACGAGTGGAAGAACATCGACCTGGTGCACCTGCTCTGCTCGATCATGGACAAGAAGCTCGGCCGCGCGGCAGGGGAGAGCGCCAAGCTCATCACATACGTCACCGACCGCGCCGGGCACGACCTGCGCTACGCGATCGATGCCGGCAAGATCGAACGCGAACTGGGTTGGAAACCGAGCATCACCTTCGAAGTGGGCCTGGAGCGAACCGTGGAATGGTACCTGGCCAACACCGAGTGGCTCGATCACGTGACCAGCGGCGCCTATCAGCGGTACTACTCCGCGCATTACGCGCAGCAGTGATCATGGGCCTGTTCAGCAGCCTGTTCGGGAAGAAAGAGCCGGCCCTAGGGCCTGCGGACCTCTCCGTGCTCCACTGCGATGTGCACTCGCATTTCATTCCCGGCATCGACGACGGCGCGCAGAACCTGGAGCAGAGCATGGAGCTGCTGCGCGCCATGCACGGACTCGGTTACCGCAAGGTGATCACCACCCCGCACAGCATGGCCGACGGCTACAAGAACACGCCTGAGATCATCCTCGGCGGCCTTGAGAAACTGCGCCGCGAGGTGCATGCTCAAGGCCTGGACATCGAAGTGGATGCTGCCGCGGAGTACTACCTGGACCACGAGCTGGAGAAGCGCGTGACGGAGAGACAGATGCTCACTTTCGGCGACCGCTTGCTCCTCTTCGAGCTCCCCTTCATCAGTGAGCCGCAGGTGATGCTCTCGGTGATCTTCCAGATGCAGACGCAGGGCTATCGACCGGTGCTCGCGCATCCGGAGCGTTACGCGTACTGGCACAACGACCTCGGCAAGTACGAGCGGCTGAAGGAGCGAGGCGTGCTCTTCCAGCTCAACCTCGTGGCCCTCTCGGGCGCTTATGGCAACAAGGCGAAGGAGGTGGCCGAGCGGTTGATCGATCTGGGCGCGTACGAGCTGATCGGCAGCGATTGCCACAACATGAACCATGTGGAGGCGATCCAAAACACGTTGGAGAGGCCCTACCTCCACAAGCTCCTTCGCAGCGGCAAGTTGCTCAACGCTTCGTTGTGACTCTGTGAATTGCTGTTACGCGTGGCGCCCAGCGCACCGATGCCGTTGCGCCGCGGGTAGATTCGCGGCATGCTCCTGCGCGCCTCCGCCTGCTGGTTGATGTTGTTCGCCGCAGCGGCGCACGCGCAGCATGGCCAAGGCTTGTCTCCTTCGCTCGTCGATTCCATCGAGAACTTCGGCAAGCAGTACCTCGGCAAGCCGTACCGCCACAACGTCAAAGGCGCGGGCCCGCTCGATTGCAGCGGCTTTGTCTCGCACATCTACGGCAGGCTCGGCCTCGCGCTCCCGCATTCGTCGGGCGCTATCGCGACGGTGACGCGCGAGGTTGACCGCAAGGATGTGCAGCGCGGCGACCTGCTCTTCTTCAAGGGCCGCGACGCCAGCCGGAAGCGGATCGGCCATGTGGCCATGGTCGTTGGTGTTTCGCCCGATGGTGACCTGTGCATGATGCACAGTTGCCACCGGGGCATCCGGTGCGACACGCTCTCCGCATCGGAGTACTACACCAAACGCTTCGTGAAGGCCGGGCGCATCGCAAGGCCAGCCGAACCGATGGAGCCGCCTGGTGAGGCGGCGCCGATCAAGGCGGAATCGGCCATCGTGCTTGCGCATGACAGCCTGCCGAGCGATTCTGCACGCATTGACACGATCGTGATCATCGGAGTGGGCGACATCATGCTCGGCACCAATTACCCTGAGGCGGGCTTCCTGCCGCCCAACGACGGCCTCGACCTGCTCTCACCGGTGGACTCGATCCTGCGTGATGCCCACCTCACCTTCGGCAACCTCGAAGGCGTGCTTCTGAATGGCAAAGGCTATCCGAAGCAATGCAAGGATCCGGCAAGCTGTTATGTGTTCCGGTCGCCGGAGCATTATGCCGCTTACTTGAGGGATGCAGGCTTCGATGTGCTCAGCGTGGCCAACAACCATGTAGGGGACTTCGGCGAACCGGGCCGGATGGCCACCCTGCGCGTGCTCGATTCGCTCGGCCTGCACTGCGCGGGCATGCTCGGCCGGCCCAGCGTGGTGTTCGATCTCGATAGCGTGCGCTACGGATTCTGCGCCTTCGCGCCCAACACCGGCACGGTTGACTTCCGCGCCCTCGAAGGCGCCAAGGCCATCGTGGCCGGGCTCGACAGCGTGAGCGACATCGTGATCGTCTCCTTCCACGGCGGGGCCGAGGGCAAGAGCCACCGCCACATCACCAAGCGCAATGAGGAGTTCCTCGGCGAGAACCGCGGCGACCCGTATGCCTTCTCCCGCGCCGTGATCGATGCCGGCGCCGACATCGTCTTCGGCCATGGTCCGCACATCACGCGCGCCATCGACCTGTACAAGGACCGCTTCATCGCGTACAGCCTCGGCAACTTCGCCACCTACGCGCGCTTCAACCTCAGCGGCCACAACGGCGTGGCCCCCATCGCGCGCATCCGCGTTGACCGCACGGGGCGCTTCATCGATGGCAAGCTGATCGCCATCAAGCAGGAAGGGGAGGGCGGGCCGGTGCCCGATGAGGAGGGGCGGGCCGTGAAGGAGGTGATCGAATTGACCCGGGCCGATGTGCCTGAGGCCCCCATCACCATCCACGAGGATGGCCGGATCCTTCGGAACGATTGAGAACTCCTGCCGATTGGCAGGAACGCGTTCGGCGCCGGCTTCTACATTCGCCGCCGCGAACGCTTCCACCCCGTTCGCTGTTGCAAGAGCATCATGGCACGATCAGCGATCCTCGGTTCCTCACTCGCGAAGAAGTACTGGATGGCCCTCACGGGCCTTTTCCTTTCCGTGTTCCTGATCGCCCACCTGGCGGGCAACCTGCAGCTGCTCGACATGAGCCCTGAGGGCCAG
>CAZFBP010000169.1:0-7281 GCA_964517255.1 uncultured Chryseobacterium sp. | reverse complement strand
TGTAGCCATACCGATACAGGTGCTCGAAGAATTAGACACCTTCAAGAAAGGCAACGACACGATCAACTACGAGGCGCGCGAGTTCATCCGCCACCTCGACACCATAGCGCAGCGCGACCTCCTCACGGACTGGATACCGCTCAACGGCGCCACCCACGGCAAGCTGAAGGTGGTGGCCAAGCACGACCTCAATGGGGTCGATGCCACCAAGGTGTTCCAGGACGGCAAGAACGACCACCAGATCCTGAACGCCACGCTCACGCTGCAGCGGCAGAACAAGGAGCGCAAAGTGGTCCTGGTCACCAAGGACGTGGCGCTTCGCCTCAAGGCCAAGAGCCTCAACATCCTCTCAGAGGACTACCTCACGGGCAAGGTGCGCAACGCCAAGGATCAGCTCTACACCGGCCGCACCGTGGTGGAAGAGTTCAACGAGGAGGCCATCGACACGCTCTTCGAGAAAGGCTCATTGCCCGCTGAGGAGTTGGGGATCATCGCGCCCAAGGGGAATCACTTCTTCATTCTCAAGCACAAGAAGAAGAGCATCCTGGCCAAGTACGATCCGCGCGCCGCCACCATTGACCGCGTGGAGAAGAAGAGCGTCTTCGGCATCGGCCCCAAGAACGCCGAGCAGGCCCTGGCCATGAGCGCGCTGCTCGACCCGGAAATCAAGCTCGTCACCCTGCAAGGCGCGGCGGGCACCGGTAAGACGTTGCTGGCGCTGGCCTGCGCGCTGGAACAGCGCCGTGATTACCGCCAGATCTATGTGACGCGCCCCGTGGTGCCCTTGAGCAACAAGGACATCGGCTATTTGCCCGGCGACATCCAGAGCAAGCTCGACCCCTACATGCAGCCGCTGTGGGACAACCTCAAGCTCATCAAGGGCGGATTCGACAAGCACGACACCACGCCCAAGCGCATCGATGAGATGCTGGAGAACGACAAGATCTCCATCGCTCCGCTGGCGTACATCCGCGGCCGCAGTCTCAGCAACATCTTCTTCATCGTCGATGAGGCGCAGAACCTCACGCCACTGGAAGTGAAGACCGTGATCAGCCGCGCGGGCGAAGGAACCAAGATCGTCTTCACCGGCGATATCCACCAGATCGACTCGCCCTTCCTCGACAGCGAGAGCAACGGCCTGAGCTACCTCATCGACAAGGCCAAAGGCGACCCGCTCTTTGCGCACATCACGTTGGAGAAAGGGGAAAGGAGCCCGCTGGCGAACCTGGCGAATGACCGGCTCTAAGCGAGTCGCGAAATTCACGTGCATCAATCTCTCCTTCCTTCACGGCTGGGTCGCAGACGCGCTTTCACTTCACTGGAAGCAGTCTCAAAATAGATGGCGCATCAGGATCGCAGCGCATGCGAGTTGGATGAAGCCGAGGAAGTTGACGCTATGATACTCGTATCGGGTCACGGTGCGGCGGTAGTTGCCGATCCAAGCGAAGAGGCGCTCGACCTTCCATCGCCGCTTGCATCGGCGCAGTTCTCTGCCGTCCTGGGTGGCTTTCCGCTTGTGATTGCCTCGGTGCGGCGCGATGAGCTTCACGCGCTTCTTTCGCATCTCAGCGTCCAACTGGTCACTATCATAAGCACGGTCTCCAATCATGCGCTGAGGCACTTCCCTTACGAAGCGCGCCAGGAGCATATCGGTCACGAGCTTCACTTCATGGGTGCTTGCTCCGTAGGTCCGTACGGCGATAGGAAGACCAGTAGCGTCTGCGATGACCATGACCTTGGTGCCTTTGCCTCGCTTGGTCGGTCCAATATCAAGCCCCCTTTTCTTGCACTTGAGAAGGCGCCATCGATGAAGCATTCGGTGATGTCGATCGTCCCTCGATCGCGCAGATCCACGGCCAGCTTGAACAACACCTTGTCCCACACCCCGGCCTTGCTCCATTGCTGGTGGTAGCGGTGACAGGTCTGGTAGGGCGGATAGCGGGCAGGCATGTCCGCCCATGGCGCTCCAGTACGACAAATCCACAACACACCGTTGAACACCGATCGCGGCTCTCGCGGTGGCCTGCCTCGGGGGTCGGTCTTCTGCCTGATGGTCCCCAACAGTTCTTTCACAGTATCCCATTGTTCATCCCGGCAGTCCATGAGAGTCTCTTGCGAAACTCCATGCACCTTTTCAAGGATCAAGTCCCCCAAGCCTACTGTTCTCAAACGCTCGGTGTGAACGGCTCATGCCTCATCAGGTTTTTTGAGATGCGCTCTAGCGGGCTCAGTGATCGTAACTGATCACGCGGCTCACCTTGTAGCCCGCGCCGTCCTTGCGCCACACCATGATGTTCTTGAACGTGCCGCACTCCTCCTGGCCGTTCTCCGTGTGGCAGAAACGGTGCTGGCAGATCTCCAACAGGCCGAAGTCGCCGAGCGGATGCACCTCCAAGGTGCCAGGCACCATCTCACGGTGCATGTCAGCGGTAGCAGGGTTGGTGAACATGCGCTGGAAGCCCGCCATGGTACTGTCGAAACCTGCGAGGCCACCCTTGTCGTGGTAGAACTCCAGGTCGGGGGTGAACCAGGAGCCCAGCGCGGTGGCAGCGTGGGCGTTGAGGGCGGAGAATAGGGCGCTGTCGAGCGCAGCGATGGTGGCGACAAGTGGGTTGGGTGCTACAGCGTTGGTCGGCAACGATGTGCTGGAAGGAGCGGGTTGGTGGGAGCACCCTGTGAGAAAGGCCAGAGCGGGTAGGACGAGTGGGAGGCGCATGGACGAAGATGCGATCCACATCAGGAACAACGCAGCAGGCTCGATGTGTGTAGGACCAGTCGGACGCCGGGTGTTACGCGGATATGCCCGCTGGTTCCGGGATCAGCTCCCTCAACATTATGACCGGCAACTAAAGGACGCGAGCTGTGCCCGAGGTCCCAATGGTACATTCGTCACACCAACCGCCACGCCATGAAGACTATCGCCGCATTTATCCTTTGCACCGCACTCGCAGCCGAGTCACACGCCCAGCTCCAGGAAGCGTGCATCAATGTCACCGCCGGTTTCCTGAACACCAGCCAGGCCGGGGTGGTGCAAACCCCCGACGGCGGATTCGTGACGGCCGGGAGGCACGAACCCATCAACACGGGTTACTACCACGTAGGTGTCACCAAACTCGACGCCAACGGCGTGCTGCAATGGATGAAGTACTACGTAGGCGGCTCGGGCATCGATTGGCCGATGGCGGTGATCAACACCAGCGATGGCGGCCTGGCCGTGGCGGGTGTTTCCGACAACATGGGTGCACGCGGCATGTTCATCCTGAAGCTGGATGCTTCAGGCGATGAACAATGGACGAAGGCCTACACGAGCGCCGGATTCGGGCTTCAATTGAACAGCAATAGCTTCATCCAAATGGCCGATGGAGGGTTCGCGATGGTGGGTAGTCCAGGATTCGGACAGGATGGCTGGCACTTCCTGCGCACCGATGCCGTTGGAGACCTCCTGTGGAGCGATCGGATGGACTTCGATCCGAATATCCCCACGGATGTGGGTGAATTGCCCAACGGCGATCTGGTCTATACCGGTTGGGGGGGCGATGAGGCCTTCGTGATGCGAAAGGATGGCTTGACGGGAACCAATGAATGGATGAACTGGTACGGTGCCACCGAACCGTACATCTATCCGCATGCACTTGTGGTCGGCCCGGACAGCACGATCGTGATCGCCGGTCTCATCGCGGCAGCACCGCTGGCCTCCTATGACGCATTCGCTTTCGCTGTGGATGCGGATGGCACGCCGGGTTGGTTCAGCCGCATTTCAGGTGCGGATGTGGAGCGCGCCGACGATATCGCTCTACACCCTGCCGGCGGCTATGTGCTGTGCAGTTATGTGCAATCATCGGCTGACCTTACCATCTATCTCAGTGGCTTCGCGGCTCGCCTTGATAGCAGCGGCCAATTGCTGTGGAGCAAGCGGATCACGAGTCCGGATGTTCTCCAGGAGCGTTTCGAACGTTGCGCGGTCACCGCGGATGGTGGCATCCTGTTGGCCGACCAGAACACGCAGGTGCTGGTGAAGCTCGATCCCAACGGCAACACCTGTCCGTATTGCCCCAGCACCGACGCGGGCACGTTGGTGAGCGTGGTCCCGACGCTGCTTCCCGATGAGGGCACCAGCACCTTCGGCCCTTGGGCCACTCCGGCAACCTTGACCTTCACCGTCTCGGACGTCACCGGCACCGCGGCATATTCCATTTGTGGCACCTCGGGCGTGGAAGACTTGGCTGGAACCTCGACCGCCTCCATCGCACCGAACCCATTCAGCCGGTCGGCCGTCTTGACCTTTGATCCCGCACGGATCACCGGCGAGGCGTGGATCGAACTGCGCGATGTGCTCGGCCGTGTGGTGCAAAGACAACGAGTGGTCGGGCAGAGCAACACCATCGATCGCGCCAATCTGGCCGAGGGCAGCTATGCCTGGTGCGTGATCGATGCGAGCGGGATCATCGCTTCGGGGAAGGTGGAGGTCGTGAACGAGTGATCGCAGGCGCGGCCGGAGGGGAGAACTGCTGGCATGATTGGATAGCTCTTGGCCGTCGAGGTCAAAGTGTGACTACTCCATTCTCTGGATTGAAGCGTTGCGGATTTTCCTGTATCCACCGCAGGTAAGCCTCGGCATATGAAGGCGCTGTCCAAGCGCCATAGCCTTCAGGCAAAGGTGCATCGCTGATGAGTGGCCGCCGATGGCCAATCTTCCTGAAGATCGCGCGTTGTTGAACTTGCCTGATCGCGACAATGGTCCTCGTGCTTTTCAGATCATCGGACAAGCCTGCTCGAAGCAATGAACCTAGAATGGTCGCAGGCAGAATGAGGACGGTGGGGGCTAGGTCGCGCAAGTCACATCTGATGTAGTCGGACTGTTCCCCGAAGAGCTTCCAATTCTTGGCGTAGTCCGCGTTCACCTTCCTTTCGCCATCCCTCGGCTTGATGCAGAACTTGCCTGGATTGGCGACAGCCACCTGCTCAAGAAAGCCGAATTGATCCCTGGCGAACGTTGAAGGGAACAGGTGCTCCAGAATGTGCCTTGCGACTTTCAGGAGACCGCCGTTGTTGATCGGCTCGATGTGAACGTTGAGCGTTGGAGGTATCCTATTCCGGTGCTCGGCATAGGCCGATCTGGACCGAAGCATGGGCCTCCCTTCCTTCAGTTGCGCAGCGTGCCCCAGAGAGTTGAGGTTCTCCACACTTGCATAGATGAGCACCCTATGCGTGCTTTTCGCGTAGTTGTTACCAACGAAGGGAATGGGAGGTGCAACATCATAGGCCCACGTCGGTGCATTGGAGTACAAGCGCTCATACGCCGCTAGAAGCTCATCCTCCTTTGGGTTCAAGACAACATCCATTTCCACGTCTCAGGTCGCTGTTGAGGACTTCCGTATGTCACCCGTTCAATCCTCCCCTTCGGGTCCCAGATCGTTCCAGCTTTCTCAGGCCAAACGCTCGCTGGACCGATGATGATAGCTCGTCCTATGGTGCCATGCTCATCTTCACGCAGGGTGTTGAGGTAGGCTCGTTGTGCTGTCCACCAGCGTTTGGTGATCCGGAAATCGCTGTCCATGACGTGTGCGGACATCGTTCGGCATTGGTTCAGCGCATCCGCTTTCGCAATGCGCGCACTCGTTGAATGGATCAACAAGGTCATCTCATGCACCTCCACTTTCTTGCTGCCTTCTTGCTGGTTGTGCTGCTGAACGGTGACGATGAAAGGCAGTCGGCCGGCGTCATCAGGCTTGACGTCCAACTGTCGATTGTCGTCGCGGTCGGCGAGGAACCGTAATTCAGGAACATGCCAAATGGCGCGGATCTCATCGGCAGTGAACGAAGCCACGAACGAGAATGACCGACCCGGGACAGGTGATGTGAGTTTCTTCACGATACCCGGACTTGCCTGTTCCAAAGCAGCAAGACCGTTCTTGATCCGCTGACGGAACAACTTTCTGCGCTGGGGAAGTGGCAACGCGACGGATGCCGGATCCACGCTGATCTCCAACTCCAGCCACGCCCGATAGGTCTTCCGGGATGCCTTGGTCGCCATGTTAGCTGCCTTTGATCTCAACGCGTTGGTTATTGCGGCACTTGGAGCAGATGAAACTCGTGCTGATCCGATTTGATCCATGCGGTTCTCCGATCTGGATGACCGTGCTCGCGACATGACCGCAGGCTTCGCACTTCTGCTGATAGTGGACTCGTCCACTATCCTGTTTCACGATGACGGCTCCTGAAAGCGCAACTGCTTGTGCCATGTGATCGGATTGTGGTGGCAATGTACCGAAGCACATTGGTCAACCGGGTCGGCATTTCGCGTGGCGAATGGCGGCGTCGGCTTGCCGCCAACGAAGCGTAGGTGTGCTGCCGATCGCGACCGCACGAACACCGGCTGCGACCCCTTCAGGGTCGAATGCCTTTTGGGCTGGGATTTCTACAAGCTGTGACCCCTGCGGGGTCGGAACATCTTGATGGATGTCGGTGAGCGATTGACCCCGGAGGGGTCACAGCTTGTAGTAGATGGAAATGCCACCGGCCACAACGACCCCGGAGGGGTCGCAGCCGTTGTTCGGCGTGAGTGATCGCAGCGGCACCCCGCAGGCCGGTGATCCAACCGAGGCTTCCGAATTCACTACCGCTTCACCTTGCCGACCTTGAAGCCCAGCGCCCGCCGTGGCTTCGCCTTGGCCACTTCGGCCAGTAGCACGCGTTCGGTCTCGCGCTTTTCCATCTGCTTGAGGTAGCGGAAGATCACCTGGATCTTGCCAGTGTGCTCCTTGGAGGTGTTGCGCAGCTTCTCCAGTTCCAGCAGCAGGTCCTTGTGGGTGAGGAGCATTTCGCGCATGCGGGTGAAGACGCGGATCACCTGGATGCTCATGAGCACGGCGCGTTCGCTGCGCAGCACGTTGGAGAGCATGAGCACGCCATGCTCGGTGAAGGCCATCGGCAGGTAGCGCGCACCTCCATGACTTGAGGTCGCAATTTGCGACCTCAAGTTCGTGGCCTCTTCTTGGGTCAGTTCGAACATGAAGTCTTCGGGAAACCGTTCGATGTTCCTGCGCACCTGTTCCTTGAGCCGTTTCACCTCCACGTTGAAGAGCGGGCCTAGGTCGCTGTCGAGCATCACCTTCTGCCCACGGATCACGTGGATCTTGCTCATGACGAACTCGTCGGAGTATTTCATCAGGCCTTTTGCCATGCGGTAAACCTAACGGCCGCTTTTCAAGATCACAACTTGCGATCTTGAACGTAGCCGCCCTCTATGGTCGCAAATTGCGACCTCAAGTTCTTGGCCTC
>CAZFBP010000168.1:6283-7303 GCA_964517255.1 uncultured Chryseobacterium sp. | reverse complement strand
GCAAGACCAACGGCCCGGTGAAGGAGCGTATCCGCTCAATGCCGGATTTCGTGGTGCAAGACCCGCGAAACCACAAGCTGCACTTTGTTGAGGTGAAGTACCGAAGCAGCGGCGCCTTCAGCATCGACGATGTCGGCCCGGACTATCCATGGCCGCACGCCTTCTTCATCGTGGTGAGCAAGGAGCACATCAAGTGCCTCACCTACAAGCAGCTCGCGGCGGGCAAGGGCATCACGCCCACGTGCAACAACCTGCTCATCGTGCGCAAGGACCTGGATCTTGACCGCAAGCTCATCGTCGAGTTCGGGCAAATGGCGAAGCGGTTCTTCACGGGGGTGTGATCATTTGATCAACACCTCCGTTGTGCCGGTCGTCCCTGCGGCCGTGTATTCGAATGTTCCGGTGAGGCGGTGTGGGTCGTCGTCCTCGGGTGCCAGCCAGAGCGTTCCGGTGAACTCCCGATTGCCCTTGACGGTGAAGTTCACGCTGACCTTCCCTCCAGTGTGCTTATCGTCCGTGAACGCGATTGGGAACCGGCTTGACGCAGGCTTTCCGTTGTAGAGGACTTGTTCTCCGGTACCGCTCAGGCGCTGGCGTTCATCTTGAGTGACGCCGACGCTGTACACGTACACCTCACCATCGAACTTCCCACCATTGGATGCGGTCACGGTGTTCGTGATCGTCCAGCGTCCGCTTAGATCGGGCACTTCCTCCTCCGGCTTCAACTGGTTCCACAGCGCGATGCTGCCGCCGGTGAGCGAGACCACGGTTGCGGCGATGCCGAGCCGTTTGGTGAAGGGTGAGCGTTTCTCTTCCATTGCTCGAAGATCGGTTGCATTTTGCTTGGTGATTCACCGAACCGCCGCCCCGCGCATTTCCTTCGGGCTATGCGCACGAAGCCGGCACGGGGCGTTCGCGTTCTTGGCCGGGCGTGTTGCGCTGCGCGTGGCATGCCAAGCTCGCCGTGGTGCGCGAATTGGCGGGGCCTGTTGAGCGGTTGCGCCGCAGGCACCTCCAGGG
>CAZFBP010000168.1:5673-6273 GCA_964517255.1 uncultured Chryseobacterium sp. | reverse complement strand
GGCGATCGCACGGCGGTGCCGTGGCGAGTAGGAATAGTCCAGTGGATCTCGTCGATTTGGGGTCAACACCACCAGCCATGCGCGCCACCTTGCTTCTTTCCTTCCTGTTGGGCACTCTGGGCGTGCTCGCCCAAGCGCCCAGCTTCCAATGGGCCGGTACCGTACCCAACGTCAGCACCCCCGGCCAGTTCGCGTACGTGAATGATGTGGACGTGGCGCCGGACGGCACGGCGTACGTGACCGGGCAAGTGGGCGGACCGCGTGCGATCGTGGGCGACACCATCGTCGGCGGCGGCTATGTCGCACGGTACGATAGCTTGGGAAATTGCCTATGGGCGCGCACCTCCTATGGCACCCGGGTAAGCGTGAACGGCGCGGATGGCGCCTACGTGGTGGGTTCGTTCAGCGGGTCGATGGCCTTTGCCGGGACCACCTTGACCGCATCGGGGCAGGACGCCTTTGTGGCGAAGTACGACGCGAACGGACAGGAGCTTTGGGCCCGGCAGATGGGCGGTGCATTGAACGATGGCGGATACAGCGTGGCGGTGGATGGGCTGGGCCGTGTGCATGTGGGCGGTTCCTTCCGGGGCACGGGCACCT
>CAZFBP010000168.1:4833-5663 GCA_964517255.1 uncultured Chryseobacterium sp. | reverse complement strand
ACACCACGGGTTTCCACGCCACCTATGATGCGAACGGAACCTTTCAATGGGCCGTGCTCGCCGGTGGATTCGAGTCGTGGACGAACCAATTGGCCCTGTCCAACAGGATGGACTGCGATGCCGCGGGCAACACCTACATGGCGGGCCAGTTCAACGGAACGGCCACCTTCGGCAGCACCTCGATCTCCACCACCGATGCCGATCGCGCCTACCTGGCCCGCTTCGATGCAAGTGGCAACTGTAGTTGGGTGATCCCTACGGGGGCGGAGTACGGGAACGAGATCGCCTACACGGGGGTCACCCCATCGGGCAACGTGTACCTGTATGGCAGCTTCCGGGGGATCTCGGCCGTATTCGGCAGCACGGTGATCACCAACAACGCGGAAAGCTGGACGGACAGCTACCTCGCGCTCTTCGATGCCAGCGGCAACGCGCAATGGGCGGAACCGATCGCTTCCACCTTCTTCAACGACTGGATCGAGAGCCTCGATGTGGACGCTGCCGGCAATGCCTGGATCAGCGGCGTGGTCTCTTTCGCAGGGCCCGGCCAGATCGGTCCGTACACCATCGACCAGGGCCAGTTCCTGGCGGAATTCGATGAGACGGGAACCGCACTGCTGGCCCAGAACTTCATCGATGCGGGCTTTGCAAGGCATGCGATGGGCATGAACGGCGACCATTTCCTATGCGGCTATTTCACCCAGACCGAATTCGATCCGGGCAGCGGGGCGAATGTGAGCGCATCTTTGTGGAGCGGGCAGGAAGGGTATCTGGCGCACTACCACAATGACCTCGGCTTCCATTGGATGCGACGCCTGGGCCTGCATAGC
>CAZFBP010000168.1:1085-4823 GCA_964517255.1 uncultured Chryseobacterium sp. | reverse complement strand
GTCGATCCCGCGGGCAACGTGTATTCCACCGGCTATTTCACCGCCACGGCCATCGTCTGCGACGACACCCTGCGCTCGCCGCTGGGTGCCACGCACATCTGGCTGAACAAGCGCGATGCGAACGGCAATTGCGTGTGGACCACCCAGATCGCTTGCAGCGAACCCACGGCCGTGAACCAGAACAACATGAGTATTTCGCTCGTGCGCGATCCGAACGGTGACCTGCTGCTCGCCGGCCACTTCTTCGGCACCATCGACTTCGGCACGGTGCAGTTGACCAGCGCTGGAGGCCAGGACATCTTCCTCGCGCGCTTCGACGGGAACGGCAACTGCCTGTGGGCGATCAACGAAGGCGGAAGCGGGGAGGATGCGGCCGCCTCGCTCGAACGAGCTGCCAACGGCGACCTCGTGCTTACGGGCCTGTTCACCGGCAGCGCAACGATCGCAGGCACCTCCCTCACCAGCCAGGGCTTCGCCGATGGGTTCCTCGCCCGGTACGATGCGAACGGCAACGGGCTCTGGTGCAAGACCTACGGCGGAACATCATGGGACAATGGCAATGGTGTGTCGTTGGACAACGCGGGCAACGTGTACATCACCGGACGCTACACAGGCTCGGCGCCCTTCGATGCGCTCGCCGTGACCGGCACGGGCGATGCCGATCTCTTCGTCGCGAAGTACGATCCGGCAGGCAACCTCACCTGGTTGACGGGCAGCACCGGCACCGGTTGGAAGACCGCAGCTTCGATCGTGGTCGGTGGCAGCGGCCAGGTGTACATCACCGGCCAGTTCTTCGGCACACTGACCATTTGCACCGAGAGCCTCGTCGGCGACCCGGTGAACTTCCAGCCGTTCCTCAGTTGCTTCGATGCCGATGGGTCGCTGCTTTGGCAGAAGGTCTTCCCGTGCTCCGGCGGTGGGTCCGGCATGGACCTGGCCGCACGGCCCGGTGGCGACATCGTCCTGGCCGGACAATACGCGGGCTCGCTCGATCTGGGCACCACCACCGTGACTGCCGGCGGTGGCGCCGACCCTTACGTCGCCGCGTTCAACTCCGCCGGGGATGAGCTCTGGGCGCAGGTCATGTCCGGAACGGATCCCGTTTGGGATATCGCCAGCGCCAACTGCGTCATCGCCACCACGGACCAGGTGTACGTGGCGGGCTCCTTCGGCGACTTCTATTTCACGGCCTTCGATCAGACGGGCGGGACGATGACCTTCGACCCCGGCGATCCCGGCAGCGAGCGCTTCGCGCCCAACAGCGGCGATGCCTTCGTGGCGAAGTACGGATCGGCGGAGCAGATCTCCCCGCCGTACAACCCCTTGGGATGCGACGGGACGGTGAGGATCGAGGAAGCAAGTTCTCCAGGTGCCGATCTCGTGATCGCACCCAACCCCGTGGATCGGCACTTCACGCTCACTGGCAACACGCCCTTCGATCCGCGCGCACGCGTGGTGGTGCATGATGCGCTCGGCCGCGAAATGAACGCACCCTTCACCCTGCAGCAGGGCCGCATCGAAGTGGACGCCGCTGCGCTCACGCCCGGCGTGTACACCCTCACGCTCTACACCGCCTCGGCCCCAATTACCAGCAGGTTCGAGAAGCAGTGACCACAGTTGAGGGAACCATGTTGGCAGATCGGCACCTGCGCCCAGCATGGCATGGGTTCATGCCACCGGGCTCTGGCGCACTTACGGATTAGGCGGCCCGAAGGCTGGATCGCTCGGAGGGTCGCACGGAGACACGGCACGGAGAAATACGCGACAGCCAGCGCAGCTGGCGCGCTCAATGCCTCCGTGGCTCTGTGCGCGCAACCGGTCACAATGGGAAGTCCGTGGAACCATTGGACCTCTTTCGCAATTCGGCCATGCCCGCTCAACCCTCACCCCTCCCCCTCTCCAAAGGAGAGGGAGCGGTCGAATTGTGAAAGAGGTCTATTGACCCGCCGTCTCCATAAGGTCGTGCATGGCCTCCCTGCTCGCCCGGCCCTACCGCACCACCACCCTCCCGCTCACCACCCGCTCATGCTGCACGGCACGGATGGCCTGGCAGCCTACAGCTTGAACTGCTTCACGCTGGCGCCATCCACCAGGTACACGGCGTTGCTGAAGGCGTCCACCTCGTACTTCGGGCTCTTGTCGGTGCCCAGCGGAATGGTGGCCAGCGTGCTGCCGTTGGTCTTGCTCAACGCGTGCAATTCGTGGCTGCCCTTGCCTGCCGTGGTCAGGATGAACTGGATCTCGCTGGTGACCAAGGTGGCCTTGAAGCGCGCGCGGGCCTCGTCGAAGAAGCGCTTGGCCGCGCCGGCGGCCTGCTTGGCGCCTTCGCCGTACACCTGGCTCACCGCGCCGGTGATGTCGCGCGCCAGGGCGCTATTGGCATCGGTGACCTGGATGCTCTGGCTGGCCGCGCCGAAGGCCGCGCTGGTGTAGCCCAGGGCCGCGGTGTAATAGGCCGCGCGCACCGCGCTGGCGTACTTCAGCGCGCGCACCAGGCCGCTCTCGCGCGGGGCGGGCAGGTACCTGTTCCAGGCGGTGCTGCCGTCGGGCTTCAGCAGGGCGAGGTTCTGGTCGCTGCTCACCACCAGGCCTTGGGCGGTGTGCTCCAGGCGCGTGGGCTTCTCCTTGCCCTCGAAGACCAAGGCGGCGGCGCCCACCGCACCGGCCTTGCCGCCTGCGGACGGGACCGAGTAGAGCAGGCCATCCTTGGTGTTGAAGATCCACACGGCGCCATCGCCCATGGCCACCAGGCCTGCACCGCCCTTCAGGGGCTTCTCCTGCCGCGAGAGGCCCGTGGCCAGATCGATCACGTCCACTTCCTCCGCCGTGGCCACCAGCACATCGCCGCCCAGGATCGAGACCTGCTCCACCACGCCATCGAGCTTCGCGGGCCGTTTCCACACCTCTTCCCCGGCCGCGTCCACCAAGGTCACCACGCCATCATCCTTGCCGCTGGTGAGCAGGGTGTTGTCGCCCAGCACCACGGCGCCGGCCAGGATGCCCTTCACGCTGATGCCCTTGCCGTTCTTGCCCCAGATGCCCCGTCCGTTGGAGTAATCCACCAGGTCCACGCTGCGGTTATCGCCCGCGCCGATGAGCAGGCCGCGCTCCAGCGGCACCAGGGTGCCGAGCTTCTGCTGGAACTGGAGCGGTGCGTCCCAGGCGTACACGCCATCCTCGATGCGGAAGGCGTTCACGAAGGTCTTGTAGGTCGTGGTCACCGTTTTCTTGCCCTGGCTGTCGGTGCTCTCCTTGCGCTGCTCGGTCTGCATGCCCATGATGCACAGGTCGGGCGCGTAGGGGGTGGTGACGAACACGCCGCCCACGCCGGGCATGTTGATGTTGGCGCCGCCTTTGTCGAGCAGGGCGGTGAGGCCGGCCATCTTCTCAAAGGCGGGATCGGGGCTCTTCTTCCAGAGCACATCGCCGGTGTTCGCATCGAGCTTGTAGGCGAAGAAGAGGGTGCTGAGCAGGATGGCATCGGGCCCGGCGCTGGCGCAGGCGGTGATGCGGCTGAAGCTGTCGTCCTTGGTCCAGCGCACCTGGCCCTTGCTCATGTCCACGCAGGCCATGGCCGCCTTCTTGTCGGCCTTCTGGCCCACGAGCACGATGGCGTCGTTGGCATAGAGGAAATGCTTGCTGGTGACATTGCTGATGCCGGCGGCATCGCTGCTGAAGGCCACCGCGCCGCTGAAAGGCTCCACGATGAACAGCGCGTCGGGCTTGCCCGCCGGGGCC
>CAZFBP010000168.1:0-1075 GCA_964517255.1 uncultured Chryseobacterium sp. | reverse complement strand
CTCGCTGTAGCCCTCTTCGGGCGCGTTGGCCAGGTCCTTCACCGACCAGAGCACCGCGCCGTTGGCGGGGTCGATGCCCTTGAGGCCATCGGCGGTGCCCACCACCAGGGCGCCGGCCGCCGTGGTGCGCATCCACTGCACCGCGCCGGTCTGCGCGGACCAGCTGGGCTTGAGCTGCGCCAGGGCAGCGAGTTGGTAAGCGGCCAGCGCAAGGGCCAGCGAGGCGGAGCGTAGGGTGCGTTGCATGGTTCGGGGGGTTGAGCGCGGGGGCCTGACAAGGTATGTGCCGCTAAAGAACCGAAGGCTGATGCCCGCGCTGTAGTTTGTGGAATTCAGTACGCGCGCTTGCAGAAAGATCTTCTTCGCACCGTTCAACCGGCAAGAAGATGGAGCAATAAAGCCGCCACGAAGCAGTACGCGGGCCGAGCACGGAAGCACGGCATGGCGCGGCGATCGCGCAGCAACCAAGGGCGCTCCGGCTGGCGCATCGCGCTCGTGAACGCAGCGGCGCATGCCCTGAAACGACACCGCCCCGGCGCGGCGGCGCCAGGGCGGATGTTCTTTGAGCGTATGCCCAGTAGCGCGCGCGCTTACGCAGCGGCCATGGCGCGGCAGGGCTCGCTCTTGCTGCTCTCGCCAGCAGCGCCCAGGGCGCTCACGGCGAAGAAGTAGAAGGTGCCCGGCTCCAGGCTGTCGGCGTCGAAGCGGCTCTTGCTCGTGGCACCGATCAGCACCCAGTTGAAGGGCTCGGCCGTGGTGCTCATGAACACGTGGTGCATGTCAGCGCCGTCTTCGCGACTCCAGCGCAGGGCCACGCGGCCACTGCGGTTGGTGAGGCGCGCGCCCAAATTGGTGGGCGGAGGCAGCTCGCCGATGCGGGCACCGCGCTTCACCACCTCGAAGCGGCTCAGCAGGATCTTGTCCTCATCGCCGCCCGAGGCGTTCTGCACGTAGCCCGCCCAGGACTTGATCGCCGCGCGCAGCACTTTCTCGGCGGTGCGCTTCGCCTGGTGGGCCCCCTTGCCACCTTCGGTCTCCACCGCCGCATTGGCCGCCGCCAAGTCGTCGATGTAGC
>CAZFBP010000167.1:0-7307 GCA_964517255.1 uncultured Chryseobacterium sp. | reverse complement strand
CCCACGATGGTGTGGATCTCGTCGATGAAGAGGATCACGTCCGGGCTGTTCTCCAACTCGTTCATCACCGCCTTCATGCGTTCCTCGAACTGGCCGCGGTACTTGGTGCCGGCCACCAGGCTGGCTATGTCCAGCGCTACGATGCGCTTGTTGAAGAGCACGCGGCTCACCTTGCGCTGTATGATGCGCAGGGCCAGGCCCTCGGCGATGGCGCTTTTGCCCACGCCGGGCTCGCCGATGAGCACCGGATTGTTCTTCTTGCGGCGCGAGAGGATCTGGCTCACGCGCTCGATCTCCTTCTCGCGGCCCACGATGGGGTCGAGCTTGCCATCCTCGGCGAGCTTGGTGAGGTCCCGGCCGAAATTGTCGAGCACCGGGGTCTTGCTCTTGCTGTCGCTTTGCTTGCGCTGGCCGCTGCCGCTCTGGAACGAGCCGCTCTCATCATCGTCATCGTCCGCGCTCTGCGGGCCCTGGGCGCGCGGATTCGGGGTGCGCGGCGGCTTGCCGCCCTTGCTCGTGTATGAGCTGCCGCCATCGGCCAGTATCACATCGAGCTCGTGCTTCACGGTAGCGTAGTCCACATTGAATTTGCGCAACGTGCGGGTGGCCAGGTTGTCCTCGTCCTTGAGGATGCTGAGCAGCAAGTGCTCGGTATCGATGCTCTGGCTCTTGAAGAGCTTTGCTTCCAAGTAGGTGATCTTGAGCATCTTCTCCACCTGCTTCAACAGGTTGATGCTCTCCTTGTCCTTGGGGCGCGTGGCGCTGGGCGGTTCCATGCCGCGCTCCACAGATTTGCGGAGCTCGTCGAGGTCCAGCTCGAGGCGCTGCAGGATGCGCAGGGCGTTGCCTTCCGAATGGCGCAACAGGCCCAGCAGCACGTGCTCTATTCCGATGAAGTTGTGTCCGAGGCGCAGGGCCTCCTCACGGCTGTAGCCGATGATGTCGCGGACACGGGGGGTGAATCTGGCGTCCATGGTTCAGGGCGCTAAGTTGGGGTGTCGGGGTCTCATTCTGCCGGGCTGTTGCAAGGTATGCGCCGCTCGGCGCGGGCAAGCTATCCCCACGGGCAACGGCGGCCCCGGATCAGGCAAATCCAATTATCCACATCAACCTGTGGCGATGTGGAAAATCACCCGTTGAGGCATCGGCTCAGCGGGATACCTTCGGGCGCCCGAAAAAAGGGGGCCGAGCAAGGGCCATCCAGGCATCATCCAGCGAACCACCACCATGTCCGAGCAAGGAGGAGAGAAGATCATCCCGATCAACATCGAGAACGAGATGCGCACCGCCTACATCGATTATTCGATGTCGGTGATCGTGAGCCGGGCGCTGCCCGACGTGCGCGACGGGTTGAAGCCTGTGCACCGCCGGGTGCTGTACGGCATGCAGGACCTGGGCGTGCTGAGCAACCGGCCCTACAAGAAGAGCGCACGCATCGTGGGCGAGGTGCTGGGCAAGTACCATCCGCACGGCGATGGCAGCGTGTATGACGCCATGGTGCGCATGGCGCAGGAGTGGAGCCTTCGTTATCCGCTGGTCGATGGCCAGGGCAACTTCGGCAGCATCGATGGCGACCCGCCCGCGGCCATGCGTTACACCGAGGCCCGCATGCGGAAGATCGCCGAAGAGGTGCTCGCAGACCTCGACAAGGAGACGGTGGACATGCGGCCCAACTTCGACGACACGCTGGAAGAGCCCAGCGTGATGCCCACGCGGATCCCCAACCTGCTGGTGAACGGGGCCGCCGGCATCGCCGTGGGCATGGCCACCAACATGGCCCCGCACAACCTCAGTGAGGTCTGCGACGGCATCGTGGCCTACATCGACAACAAAGACATCGACACCGAGGGCCTGATGCAGCACATCAAGGGCCCCGACTTCCCCACGGGCGGCGTGATCTATGGCACCGCAGGCATCCGTGAAGCCTATGAGACCGGGCGCGGCCGCGTGATCCTGCGCGGCAAGACGCATGTGGAGGAGGATCCGAAGACCGGCCGCGAGACCATCGTGTGCACGGAGATCCCCTACCAGGTGAATAAGGCCGACAAGCTCCACAAGGGCGTAGCCGACCTGGTGACCGAGAAGCGCGTGGAGGGCCTGAGCGATGTGAACGACTACAGCGACCGCGACGGCATCAGGCTGGAGTACGAGGTGAAGCGAGACGCCATGTCGAGCGTGGTGCTCAATCAGTTGTACAAGCACAGCGAGCTGCAGGTGAGCTTCAGCATCAACAGCATCGCCTTGGTAGGCGGCCGCCCGATGCTCCTGGGGCTGAAGGCGCTCATCAGCAATTTCGTGGACCACCGCCACGATGTGGTGGTGCGCCGCACCAAGTTCGATCTGCGCAAGGCCGAGGAGCGCGCCCACATCCTCGAGGGCCTGCTCATCGCCCTCGACCATCTCGATGCCGTGATCGCGCTGATACGTGCCAGCCAGACACCCGACGAAGCGCGCGATGGACTCATGTCCCAGTTCGGGCTGAGCGAGATCCAAGCGCGCGCGATCCTCGACATGCGCCTGCAGCGCCTCACCGGCCTGGAGCGCGACAAGATCCGCGAGGAGCACGCCGAGCTCATGAAGACCATCGCCTACCTCAAGGAGATTCTGTCCGACGAGGGCTTGCGCATGAGGATCATCAAGGACGAGACCTTGGAGGTGAAGACCAAGTTCGGCGACAAGCGGCGCACGGAGATCGTGCAGGCCAGCGGCGACGTGCGCATCGAGGACCTCATCGCCGACGACGCAGTGGTGGTCACCATCAGCCACATGGGCTACATCAAGCGCACCTCACTGGCCGAGTTCCGCACGCAGGGCAGGGGAGGCGTGGGCAGCCGCGGCAGCACCACGCGCGACGAGGATTTCCTCGAGCACCTCTTCGTGGCCACCAACCACAACTACCTGCTCATCTTCACCCAGAAGGGCCGTTGCTACTGGATGCGCGTGTTCGACATTCCGGAAGGCAACCGCCAGAGCAAGGGCCGCGCGATCCAGAACCTGGTGCAATTGGAGGCCGAGGACAAAGTGGTGGCCTACCTCAACGTCACCGACCTCTCCAGCGAAGACTACATCAACAACCACTTCGTGGTGCTCTGCACCAAGCAGGGCATCATCAAGAAGACCACGCTAGAGGCATACAGCCGTCCGCGCGCCAATGGCATCATCGCCGTGGGCATCCGCGAAGGCGATGAGTTGCTCGAGGCGCGCCTCACCACCGGCAAGAGCCACATCATCCTGGCCAGCAAGAATGGACGTGCGGTTCACTTCGAGGAAGGCGACGTGCGTCCGATGGGCCGTAACGCCAGCGGTGTGCGCGGCATGAACCTCGAAGGCGGATCGGAAGGCAACGAGGTGATCGGCATGATAGCCGTGGACAGCGCCGACCTCACTTCGCGCCAAGTGCTCGTGGTGAGCGAGAACGGCTACGGGAAGCGATCGGCTATCGCCGAGGAAGTGGATGGCAAGATCGACTACGAGTACCGCATGGTATCGCGTGGCGGCAAGGGCGTGAAGACCATCCAGGTCACGGAGAAGACGGGCAACCTGGTCGCCATCAAGGACGTGCGCGCCGACGACCAGTTGATGATCATCACCCGCAACGGCATCACGATCCGCATGGAGCTGGAGGAGATGCGCGTGCAGGGCCGCGCCACCCAGGGCGTGCGCCTGATCGAGCTGCGCAACAACGACCAGATCGCCGCAGTGGCCAAGGTGGACAGCGACCTGCACGAGGACGATGCTCCAGCCGCGCCCGCTGATGCTCCCGACCCGGACCAGCCTGATGCAACGACGGACCCCGATGGCACCGATGTTGCCAGCGGCGACAACCAAGCCTGAACCGAAGCAAACGACAACGACCGATGAAGCAATTGATTCTCAGTGCTGCGGGCATCGCACTCACCACGAGCCTCGCCGCCCAGAACGTCAACGTGGTGAACGCCTTCAATTACCTGAAGGACGGCCAGTTCGAGAAGGCCGCTGAGTTCATCGAGCCCGCCACACAGGACGCCAAGACCGGCCTCCAGGAAAAGACCTGGCGCTACCGTGGCGACATCTACCGCTCCATTGCACTTGGGACCGACGAGGCGCTGAGGGCCAAGTTCCCCGATGCCATCGACAAAGCGGCCGAGAGCTACATGAAGGCCAACGAGCTCGATGCCAAAGGCGCCTACAAGCGCGAGAACGCCCAAGCCCTGGCGGCCCTCCAGGGCGCTTCGCTCAATGCAGGCAACGATGCGTTCACCAAGAAGGACTATCCGCTGGCCATCGTGCGCTACCGCCGCAGTGAGACCATTGCCAAGAGCTTCGGGAACGCCGACACCAACGCCATCTTCAACCGCGCGCTGGCATACGAGGCCATGGGCGATGCCGCCAACGCGACCAGCAGCTACCGCGAGGCCATCGCCGCCGGCTACAACAAGCCGGAGGTGTACCGCTACATCGCCAGCCTGCAGCGCAAGGGCGACGACGTGAACAGCGCCATAGAGACCACGCGCGAAGGCCTGGCCCGCTTCCCAGGCGACAAGGACCTGATGCTCGATGAGATGCAGTTCCTTCTCCTGGCCGACCGCAGCGACGAGGCTGAGGGCAGCGTGAAGGCAGCCCTGGCCAAGGATGATGGCAACGCGGTGCTCTGGAGCGTGCTCGGCGGGCTCTACGACAAGAAGGCCAGCATGGCCTCGGAAGCCAAGGACCTGAAGGCGATGAACGAATGGTACGCCAAAGCCGAGGAAGCCTACAAGAAGGCCATCGAGATCGACCCGAAGCTCTTCGATGCCCACTTCAACATCGGCGTGCTCTACAACAACCGCGCGGCCGCGGAGTACGACAAGTGCAGCGCCATCAAGAGCGACAGCGAATACATGAAGTGCAAGAAGGTGGCCGACGACACCTATCTGCAGGCGGTTCCCTTCTTCGAGAAGGCCCACGAGCTGAACCCCGCTGACCTGCAGACCATCCAGCAGCTCATCAAGCTCTACGGCAAGACCAACGACCAGGCGAAGTACCAGGCGATGAAGGACAAGCTGGCCAAGCTGCAGTAAGCCACAAGCAACGCATGCGAGGAAGGCCGGGGAGACCCGGCCTTCCTCTTTTCAATTCAGCGACAAGGCCTGAACGATGCTGACGACGCCCATGACGATGACCAGCCCCAGCACGATGCGGCGGAATTGGCCATGGGCGATCAGTGCCAGCGCCAGCTTGCCCAGCCACGAGCCGAGCAAGCCGATCGCCGCGAGCGCAGGCAGGTAGAGCAGCACCTCGCGCGTGACGAATCCCTGCGCGGAGTACACCACGCTGCGGCTCAGGTCCACGCCCATATCGATCCATGCGCTGGTGGCCACGAACGCGCTCTTCTCCAGCGCGAAGGCCGTGAGCGTGATGCCGCGCACCGCGCCGCCCGTGCCCGCCACGCCGGCAATGAAGCCGCTGATGGCGCCGCCTGCGAGCGCATTCGTGTTCGTGGCGCGCAGCTTCCATTGCTCCTTCCACAGCAGGCCGAGACCCATGGCCATCAACAGCACCCCGAGCACCAGGCTCAGCAGGCGCTCATCCAAATGCACGGTGAGCCGCGCGCCAATGATCACGCCAATCACCGCCGGCACGCCCAGCCAGAGCAGCAGCCGCTTGTCCACGCCCTTGCGGAACAGCAGCAGCTTGGCGCCATTGCTGAACACATGGAACACCGCCGTCAGGCCCAGGGCTTGATCGAACGGAAGGAACCAGCTCGCGATGGGCATCACGAGCATGCTGCTGCCGAATCCACCGATGGTGCCCAACACCTCGGCGACCAGAAGGAATGACAGGAAGGCGATGGACTCCCCCAGGAGCATGCGGCGAACTTACCCGATGCCGCGGCCTCTCGGGCCCGGTGTCAATCGTCGTCTTCGTCGTGCTCAAGCTCCGCACCGCCATCCCCTGCAGCCCCACCATCGGCTCCCTGCTTTCCGGCCACCTGGTCGAACCAAGCCGCCAACTCCTTGCGCTGCGCGGCCGTGAGGCGGCCATGCGCGTGCATCGTGCTGTAGGATGATGGCGGCATTTCGCCCTCGTTGATCGTCTCGCCGCACTCCGCGACCTCTTCGGAGCCAGCGTACGTGTCCCATGCCGAGAAATTCACCACTTCACGCCCCTCGTTGATGTGGTGCTGGATCCAGAAATTGAAAGGCGTGACATAGGCCCAGACCGGGTACTCCGTCCGATAGCTGTGGCAATCGTAGCAAGCGCCCGTGACCAATGTCTTGATGGCTGCTGGCGCGTTGGCCAGCACGAGCAAGTCGGTCTGCTCGCTGAATACGGGCGTGTTCCGATCGGGCTGAACAAGTTGTGCCAGCGCGAAGAGCAGGACGACCGAGATGATGATTCGGCGCTTCATGCGAGTAAAGGTAATGGCCGCAGCCGGAGCCAAGAATGACCGCTGACCGGCCAGACCGCCTTCAGCGATGCGCGAGCTTCTCGAGCTTCACCTTGTCCACGATGCGTATGTCGCGCCCTTCGCTCATGATGAGGCCTTCCTCCTTCAGGTCGGTGATGCAGCGGATGAGCGACTCGGTCGCAGTGCCCACGATGCTGGCGAGGTCCTCACGGCTGATCTTCACGCCGAGGCCCGATCCACCGGAGGCGGCGTACCGCGCGTGCACGCGGAGGATGGCGTGGGCCACGCGCTGCCGCACGCTCGCGTAGGCGAGCTGCAACAGGTGCTGCTCCTTCTCCTTCACGTCGCGCGCCAGCATCTTGATGAACCGGATGCTCACGTCTCGGTCCTTGTAGAGCAAGGCGAGCAGGTCCTCGCGCGGGATCAGCGCCACCTCGCAATCCTCGAGGGACTCGGCGGTCTCCAGGGCCTGGCCTCCCTCGAGCAGGCCCATGTAGCCGAGCAGCTCGCCGGGGCCATGCAATCCGATCACGAATTCCTTGCCGTCGTTGTTGATCTTGAAGGTGCGCGCTTTGCCACGGAGCAGGTAGGGCACGTGGCGCAGCTCATCACCCTCGTGGAAGAGCACGTCCTTGGCCGAGAAAGCGCGGGTCTTGCGGTCGGTGCTGAGCGATTTGAGCGCGTCGATCCCGCGCGCCTGGTCCAGGAACTTGGAGAATCCTTCGAAGCCGTCGTCGAAGCCTTTGCGGAAGAGCTCGCTCCGCCTCAGGCGCCCCTCAATGGCGTTGAGCAGCTCGCCCTCCTCGAAGGGCTTGGTGAGGTAATCGTCGGCGCCCAGCTGCATGCCCTTGCGCACATCGCCGCGCTCGGCCTTGGCGCTGAGGAAGATGAAGGGCAGCTCGGCGGTGGCGGGGTCGCGGCCCAGCAGGTGCAGTAC
>CAZFBP010000166.1:0-7332 GCA_964517255.1 uncultured Chryseobacterium sp. | reverse complement strand
GCTCACCGCCACGATCCCCGCCGCCTCCTTCCACAGCGATGCATAACCGCCGTAGCGCGCGATGGCATCCTGCTGCGTGGCGTCGAAGCCGTGGAAGTGCGCCACGAGGGGAACCCCTGCCTGCTTCGTGCAGGGAAGCAGTTCCATGGCCGTGGTGCCGTACTCGCAGAGCAGCACATCAATGCGCTCGGAGCGCAGAAGCTCGGCGATGCGATCGCGGAGCTGTGCGCGGCGGTCCTTGCCGCCTGCGCGCCTGCGCAGCGCGAAACGAATGGCGTCCACGCGCGAAGTCCCGAGCAAAGGCCGGCCTTCGCCGTCCGCCTCAGGAACCGACCCGCCTTCGAGCACCAGCGCCACGCCCGGCAGCAACCGGATGTGCGCATCGATGAAGGTCTCGCGCTTGGCGCGCGGCGATGGCGTGGCGATGGCGATGCGCATGACCGCCAAAGATGGTCCAACGCTCAAGATCGCAACCGCGCGTACGATCTCATGAGGCGCGGGCAATGCAGCAGCAGCCACCAGCGCAGGCGAAGGCGCAGGGGAATGCGGCCGCCTGGCACATTCGCCGCATGCTTCAGGAACCACGAGGCCATCTCGCGTTCGTTCCTGCTGATCGAGGTCTCGAAGCCGTTCGTGATCTGCAACGTCCAGCGATCCAATGCGGCCTTGCCGATGCGATCGCCGGCCTGCTTGTGCATCACTTCATAGGCGAGGGCGATCCCCCTGCATGTACGGAGTCCGCCCATCACGCTCATAACGCCCCCTTCGTGAACATGGCGCACGCTCATCATGCGATCCACGTAGCCGATGGCTCCGTGCAGCGCGAAGTGGATGTTCAGGCCCCAATCGCCGAAGGGCGCGGTGCGGAACGCCTCCGGCAGATCACGCAGGCCGTTCCAGCGCCAGATCACGCCGCTGGTGGGGATAAAGTTCTTCGCGGCGAGCTCCTGCAGGGTGAAACGCGGTCTGGCAAGCGCGGGGTCCATGTAGGGCTCCTGGCGCCCATCGTCCCACTGGTTCAGGGCATTGTGGAAGGCCAGCGCGAGGTCGGGCTCGGCCTCCATCTTCTCCACCATGATGCGCAGGCGCTGCGGGTCGGTCCAGGCGTCGTCGCCGTCGATGTGGCAGAGGTATCGGCCGGTGGCGTGGCGCAGGTTGTTGAGGAAGTTGTGCCTTCCGGTCGGCCGGCCGTCGATCCGGATCATCTGGTCGCGGCGGTGCAGGAAGAGGCGGATGCGGTCCGGGTGCGCCTGGGCGTAACGCTGCGCGATGGCGCGCGTGCCGTCCTCGCTGTCGTCCTCGCCCAGCAGCACCTCGTAGGTGAAGGGGCACTCCTGCATCAGGATGCCGTCGAGGCAGCGCGCAAGGAAAGGCGCGTGCTGGTAGGTGGTGACGGAGATGGAGACGAGCGGGGCGGGGGTGCCATCAGTCTTCTCAGGCCCCATGAACCGACTCATTTAAGTGGTCGCAAAGCTGCGGCTTCTTTACGGGATGGGTGATGTGCAACCTCGGCACTCAGTATCGTACCTGGAAATAGTGCCGCAACGAATCACGGTCGTCATCGGTCATCACCACCGGCACCTCCAGCTTGATGTGGTCGGCGTAGCGCTCACGGTGCATGGCACGAACCGCTCGTAGGAAATCAAATAGGCGAAAGCGCGCCTTCGGCATCCATATGGGACGCAGATGGGTCAGTTTGACATCCTTCGCGATCGAACGCTTGTTCTCCTCGAGCACCTGTCCGATAGTTACATCGGGAAAGGCCGGATACCATGCCCTCAGACGCACCTGCCCATCGGTGAAGAGTTCATTCATTGGGATGCAATGCACTCGCGCTGCACCGAACCGGCTTACGAGCGCATCGCGCACATGCCCACTCTGGAGATATCTGAAGCCAAGGTCATGGCCCGGTCGGCCCGATGTCCACGTCTTGATATACCCTTGGAAGCTCTTCAGCCCTCCGAAGGTCCTGAAGACGTGGTACATCTGGGCGTAGTAGGCATGCAGAACCTCCATCGCATCGCGCTCCGAGATGAGCAGTTCGAAGCGGACCTTCCAAATCAGCTCGAGCTGCCGCAGGCGATCGGCGATCTGGCTGAGCGATGCGGTGGAAAAGCCGTGATGCTGATGGTCCGATGGCTTCAAAAGGCTGCTCAACACGCCCTCTTCGGAGAGAATCACCGGGCAATGCTCATCAACATCGCCATAGCGCTCTGTCTCCACGCGCATCAACTCGGTGCGAAGGGCATCGGCTTCCTCGGGGAAGCACTCGGCACTCGAATAGGCCAACACATGAACCAGGCGGAACGTATGATTATTCGCGCCTCTTACGAAGGGTGTCTTACCGAGATAGCGATGACCTGGCACGCTGCCGAAAACATGTTTCTGGAGCGTCGTCGTCCCGGTCTTCGGCCATCCGATGTGCAATACAAACGTGCGCGGCTCTAACATATCATGAAGGCCAGTCAGTTCGAGGCGGTGAGGCGCTGTCTTCCGACCGGAAACCCATCCGCAAGAATAACATTCAGTGAACGAAAGGCGATTGCCCTGCCAATGGGCAACTCGCAGCCCATAGAATGGCGAGGCGTACCGATCTTCCCGGCGTGAATACCGGCTGGCCGGCGCGGCGCTGCCATTTCCCGGCGCACATCAGGCATGAACGAGATAGACTTCAAGGCCTACGCCGGCAAACGCGTGGGCATCATGCAGCCGTACTTCTTCCCTTACCTCGGCTACTTCGGGTTGATTGCCAACAGCGATCGCTGGATCGTGTTCGACCCCGTGCAGTACATCCGCAAGGGTTGGATGAACCGCAACCGCGTGCTGAAAGCCGGCGGCGGGGAGAAATACGTGGGCCTCACCATGGCGCCGCATGAACGGTCCACGCTGATCAAGGACATGCGGCTGGCGCCCGGCGCCCGCGATTGCGATGCCTTCCTCCGGCAACTGGACGCCTACAAGTTGCTGCGCGCGCCGCACTACGCCGCAGTGACTGGGCTGGTACGCGCTTGCTTCGAGACCGGCTCCGATGAACTGGTCCCCTTCCTCACCAACTCCTTGGAGCGGACCTGCGCTTACCTGGGCCTTCCCTTCCGGTACGAGGTGTATTCGCAGATGGGCCTACGGCACCCCGAGCCGCAGCACCCCATGGAGTGGTCGCTCTTCACCTGCAAGGAGATCGGGGCGGCGCAGTACGTGAACCCGCCGGGGGGGCGTGAGTTCTTCGACCCGGCGCGCTTCGCGGCTGCGGGGATTGAATTGCTCTTCCACGAGCAGCAGCTGCCGGCCTACGACCAGCGCAATGGCGGGTTCATCGCCGGGCTCTCCATCATCGATGTGATGATGTTCAACACGCCTGAGCGCATTCGCGAGATGCTGGCGATGCACGCGCTGCTGAAAGCCTGAGCACGGCGCTACACCGTCGAGCGGATGCAGGCGATGATGCCATCGATCCGTTCCAGTTCCAGATCGTGGAACAGCGGCAGGCAGAGCACGCGCGGCGCGATGTCCTCCGCGATGGGGCAGGACCGCGCCGAGGGCAGGTAAGGCAGTCGCGAGAGCGACGGATAGAAGTACCGGCGCGGTGCCACGCCGATGGCGCCCAACGCGCTCATCACCGCTTGCAACTGCGTCTCCGATGCCAGTACGAGCGGGAAGTAGGCGTGATTGAAGTCCGTCCCCTCGGGGATCGAAGCGATGCGCAAGCCGCTCAGGCCACTCGCATACCGTTGCCACTGCTCGCGGCGCCGTTGGAGGATGGCGGGCATGTGATCCAGCACCAGCAGGCCCATGGCCGCGTGCAACTCGCTGTTCTTCCCATTGATGCCGACCGTGAAGTGCTCGTCCTTCACATGACCGAAGGCGCGCAGCAGGCCGATCCGCTCGGCAAGCTCCTCGTCGTTGCAGGCCAAGGAGCCGCCCTCCACGGTGTGGAAGATCTTGGTGGCGTGAAAGCTGCACGAACTGATGTCGCCGTACGACAGCAACGGACGCCCCTTGTAGCCGCAGCCGAAGGCGTGCGCCGCGTCGTAGATCACCTTCAGGCCGTGCCGCTGCGCGATGCCCTCGATACGCTCCACCGCGCAGGGCAGGCCGTACACATGCGTGGCGAGGATGGCGCGGGTACGTTCCGTGATGGCCGCTTCGATGCGGTCGGCGTCGATGTTGAAGCCATCGGCCTCGATGTCCACGAACACGGGCGTGCAACGCTCCCAGAGCAGTGCCGAGG
Organism: uncultured Chryseobacterium sp.; assembly: GCA_964517255.1. Lineage (GTDB taxonomy): Bacteria > Bacteroidota > Bacteroidia > Flavobacteriales_F > PHOS-HE28 > PHOS-HE28. The sequence goes on along the minus strand of CAZFBP010000166.1, from coordinate 3,104 downwards.
TGGTGGCCACGTACGAGAACGGCGTGGTGATGACCTCGCCGTCCTCGATTGCGAGCGCGCGCAGCGCCAACTGCAGGGTGATGGTGCCGTTGCTGGCGAAGAGCACGCGACGCATGCCATGCCAGGGCAGCAGCCGCTCCTCCAACCGCTTCAGCAGCGGGCCGTTGTTGGTGACGATGCCGGCGCCCCAGACCTCCTCGAGCAGCCCGTGGTAATCGGCCAGCGGCGGCAGGAAGGTGCGTGTTACGGGAGTCGCTGTAAGCATCGTTCCGGGTAAGGCGGCCAAATGTAGTTGGCGCTTCCATGGCGCAACGGCCAATGCTGTATGCGGAATGCGATCTTCGCCGCGCATGGAACCACCGGCACAGGCAGCGGCGACGACGAATGAATCTCTGGGCTTCGGCGGCTTCATGGGCCTGGAGCCTGTGCGGCCGTGGCGCGTGTTGCCATACCACGGGGCCGAATTGCTCTCCACGGGCCGGTCATGCATGGCGCGCATCCTCGACCTCGAGCAGCCCGCTCGCGTGCACGTGCCCTTCTTCACCTGCGACTGCCTGCTCACCCCGATGCTCGAGCGCGGCATCGAGGTGAGCTACTACCGCGTGAACGATGACCTGCTGCCCGAAACGATGCCCACGCCTGGAGAGCGCGAGCTGGTGGTGCTGATCGATTACTTCGGGGTGCGCACCCATGCCGTGCGCGACCGAGCAATAGCCATCGGCCCGCAGGCGGTGATCGACTCCACGCACGCCTTTTTCAGCGGTGCGCCGCCCGCAGGGCACCACGGCTTCAATTCCGCGCGCAAGTTCCGGGGCGTGCCCGATGGCGCCTTCCTCTTCCTGAAGGATACGCACCATGCGGGGCCTTTGCGGCCCTGCACCACCGTGCATGCCGACCACTTGGTGCTGCGTGCGCTGGGCTCCGGGCCGGAGGTAGCGGAGGCGAACCGCATGAACGAGGCCCGCCTGAGCACCGCCATGATCGGCGCATCGATCCTCACGCGGCACTTGCTGCATCGACTGGACCACGAGGAGGCAAGGGCCGCGCGCAACCGGAACTTCCATGCCGCCCACGAGGCGCTCAGCAGCATGAACCTACTCCGGCTCAACGACACCGCCATGGACGGCCCGCTCTGCTATCCGTTGCTGATGCCACACGCGGTGGACCTCAAACCGATTCACGGCGCGGGCATCTTCGCGGCGCGCTATTGGCCCGATGTGCTGGTGCGCGCAGGCGGAACGGAATTTCCGGAGGACGTGGCGCGGACAAAAAGGCTCATCGCCTTCCCCATCGATCAGCGGTACAGCGCTGAACAAACGCAAGAACGCGCATGGCAGATGGCCCGAATGCTCTGAACAGCTGGGAAAGCTCCGGCCGAAGCGCCCGGCACGCCCGCGACCCTGAACTGGAGCGCATGCTCCGCCTGCTGAACGACCATCTGGACAAGGCGCGCGCCCTGTTGCCCCGCCCTGCGGCGCCGCAAATGCCCGTGGTGCTGGTGGTGGGTTGCGCGCGCGCGGGCTCCACACTGCTCATGCAATGGCTGGCGGACAGCGGACTCGTGTCGTACGCCACCAACCTCCTTTCCCGCTTCTACAAGGACCCGTACATCGGCGCCCTCATCCACCGCGTGCTCTTCGACCTGGACCACCGCGGGGAAGTGTTCCCGGTGAAGCCGGCCCATGGCGAATTCGTCTCGGAGCTCGGGCGCACGCGCGGGGCCGATGCGCCGCACGACTTCGGCTACCTGTGGCGCAACTACTTCGGTTTCGGCGAGCTGCAATCCGAGCTCACCCGCACGCCCGATGCAATGGGCATCGCCGCGCTTCGCAGCGATGTGGGCGGCATGGAGCAGGTGTTCGGCAAGCCGGTGATGCTGAAGGCGATGGAACTGAACTGGCAGATCCCGCTGTTGCGGTCCATCTTCCCCAACAGCGTCTTCCTCTTCATCCAGCGCGACCCCATGGCTAACGCTGCATCACTGTTGAAGGCACGCCAGAGCTTCTATGGCGATGAAGGCGCGTGGTACTCATACAAGCCAGCGGAATACGCCGCGCTGAAGGAGCTCCCGCCGTGGGAGCAAGCGGTGGCGCAGGTGGCCTGCACCAACCGCGCGGTGCGGGCCGGGCTTGCCGCGATTCCCGCTGAGGATGCCATCGATGTGCGCTACGAAGAGTTCTGCGCAGACCCGGCAGCGTTGCACCGGCGGCTGGCGGCACGGCTGGGCGCCTCAACGCACTACCACGGACCTGCTCATTTCCACGCCAGCGGCAAGGCCTTCGCGCCGGAACAGCAGGAAAGGGCGCGCGCCTTCCTCAGCGCCTACGCCTCAGGCTGATCGAATCAGCGCGTGCGACCGGCGCTCACGCGATCGCGGATGCTCTTGATGAAGGCCTGCTTCTCGTAGAGCAGGCTCAGCTCCTCATTCTTCAGCTGCTGCGCGCGGCTGTCGCTCTTCCGTCGCTCCAGTTTCAAACGCAAAGAATGGAAGGAAGGGCGCACCCAATCGGTGGTGGTCTCCCGTTCATAGCCCAAACGCTTCATGTGCGATGAGGCGATGGTCTCGATGACCTGGATCTGGGCCTCGTTGAAGGTCTTGCGGTACTTGCGCTTGTTCTCCCGCATGATGGGCTTGTTCAGGTTGTCCCAGGCCATGATGCGCCCCGCCTCCTTCACCCGGACAGGATCGGTCTGGAAGCACGCCTCATCCACGGGCAGGCCGCAGTACTGAAGCGCGCGGGCCATCACCTGCGGCGTGTCGGCGATCAGGTCCTCGTAGCTCATGAAGTGCATCGGCACGCCGTGCGTGTCGTGAAGAAAGAGGCAGCGGCGCTGCTCGCCCTCCCACTTGGTCACCATGTCGTACACGCTCTTCAGGTGCAAGGGCATGGCGGCCCAGGAAGCGCAATGGTCTCGAGGATCGCGGTAGAGGTAGATGAATTTGGCATCGGGCCAGAAGGCCATGATCTCGAAGGCGAAGCTGAACAAGTGGTTGTCCTTGCTCATGAACGAGGCCTTGCCTTCCTGATCGGCACGCGCGCGCCAGAGCGCGTTGCACGCCGGGTAGAAGCCTTCAGGCTTGTAGGTGTCGAGGATCTGCTCCG
>CAZFBP010000165.1:0-7375 GCA_964517255.1 uncultured Chryseobacterium sp. | reverse complement strand
CCATCGCGGTGCAGGACGGCTTCGTGAACACGGAACTGGAGCTCAACGGTGCACTGACCAACGGCCTCTATCTGGTGAACATCACCGCTGGCGGCGCCACCTACAGCGAGCGCTTGGTGATCCAGAAGTAAACGACCGATTCAGAACGAGGGAGCCCCCGCCGATGGCGGGGGCTCCCTCGTTCTTGGCACATGGATCACTTGGCGCTCACTTCATGCCACGTTCCTTCTGGATCGCTTCGTAGGCCTGCTGCACGCGCTTGAACTTCTCGTGCGCGGCCTTCTGCACTTCCTCGCCCAGGCTCGCCACTTTGTCCGGGTGGAATTTCATGGCCATGCGCCGGTACGCCTTCTTCACTTCGTCGTCGGTAGCGCTGCGCGGTAGCTCGAGCACGTCATAAGCCGCGCTGGGGTCGGCCGTACGGAACATGGCGCTCAACGAACCGAGGTCCTTCTCGCTCACGCCCATGCCGGCAGCGATGCGCTTGAGCAGATCGAACTCGGAGCGGTCAACGGTGCCATCGGCGTGCGCCAGCCCGATGAGATAGTGCATGAGTTGCAAGCGCACGGGATGCGGCATGTGCTGGCGCACCTGCTCGCACACATCATGCACGGAGATCTCACGTTTGAGCGCGTCGCGCAACAGCACGAGCAGCTCGCTCGCTCGCTGCGCGCCGAATTGCTGAGAGAAGAAGCGGCGCACATGGTCCAGCTCGCGTTGGGTCACGCGGCCATCGGCCTTCATCAATGCGGCGGTGAGCACCACGAGGCTCATGGCCAGATCACCTGCGGTGGTGCCACGGGCCCGAGGCGGCGCCTCATGATGGACCTGTTCTTCCGTGCCGCCGCCCATATGGTCCATCATGGCGCCGATGGCAAAGCCGAGGATGCCTCCGATGGGCCCGCCAAAGGCCCAACCAAGGCCGCCACCGATCCACTTGCTGAATGCCATGTCAATGATTGAGCGTGCGAATATGGCGCTCGGGGGAATGAAGCTCCGGAATCACCTGCTGGCGCGTCCTCCGAGAACCTGCATGCCCTCCACGCCGCGCGCCAGGAAAGCGCCGTACTCATCCTTGTCTGGCGTGTACCCAACGGGGTCGGTGAGCAATTGACCATCGGGGCTGAGCAGCACGTACCACGGCTGGCTCACGCTGCCGAAGCTCTCGGCCTGCAAGGTGGCCCACTTGTTCCCTTCGGTCCTGATGAGCTTCTTCTGCCCACGGCAACTCACGTAGATGTGCTGGTCCTCCTTGGGCAGCTCGCGCTTGTCGTCCACGTAGAGTGACACGAGCACGTAGTGGTCCTGCAAGGTCTTCAGGATGTCGGGCTCGGCCCAAACTGTCTCTTCCATCTTCCTGCAATTCACGCAGGCCCAGCCGGTGTTGTCGATGAGCATGGGCTTGCCGGTGCGCCTGGCCTCTTCCCTGCCCTCTTCGATGCTATGATGGCACACGATGCCGAGCGGGCACTCGCTCTTCTGGTGGTAGTAACTGTAGAACAGCGGCGGCGGGAAGCCGCTGAGCAGTTTCAGGTTGCGCCACGGCCCGTTGGTGAGGCCAGGAGCGAGGTAGGCCACGAAGAGCACCACCACCAGTCCCAGGCCCAAGCGCATCCTTGGCAGCTTCTTCACCGGCGAATCATGCGGGAAGCGGATGAAGCCGAAGAGGTAGAGCGCGAGGCCGAGGCCCACGGCGATCCACAGGCCGATGAAGAGCTCGCGCTTCATCAAGCCCCAGTTCATCACCAGGTCGGCGTTGCTGAAGAACTTGATGGCCAGCGCCACTTCCACGAAGCCCAGCACCACCTTCACGCTATTGAGCCAGGAACCGCTGCGCGGAAGGCTGTTGAGCCATTGCGGGAACAAGGCGAAGAGCGCGAAGGGCAGCGCGAGCGCAAGGCCGAAACCACCCATGCCCACCGTGAGCTGCCAGGCACCGCCATCGGCCGTGAGCGCGCCGGCCAGCAGCGATCCCAGGATGGGACCCGTGCAGCTGAAGGAGACCAGGGCGAGGGTGAGCGCCATGAAGAAGATGCCGATCATGCCACCGAACCGGGAGGCGTTCTGATCCATGCGGTTCACCCAGCTGCTGGGCAGGGTGATCTCGAAGTAGCCGAAGAAGGAGATGGCAAAGACGATGAAGATGACGAAGAAGAAGAGGTTGAGCCAGGGGTTGGTGCTGATCTCGTTGAAGATCTCCTCGTTCACGCTGCCCAGCACATGGAACGGGATGCTGAAGAGCAGGTAGATCACCAGGATGAAGCCGCCGTAGGTGATGGCGTTGCGCAGGCCCTTCGCGCGGTCCTCGCTGCCCTTGGTGAAGAAGCTCACCGTGAGCGGGATCATGGGGAACACGCAGGGCGTGAGCAGCGCGAGCAGGCCGCCGATGAAGCCGAGGAAGAAGATGGTGAGGAGCGTACTGTCCTTCTCGCGCAGCTTGGGGCCAGGCACCACGGGCTTCTCCAGGTCCACGCCGGCGAGCTTATAGACGCCATCGGCGCAGCCCACCACCTTGTAGGCCGAGGGGTCGAAGGGAGTGCTGCTCAGCCTGAAGGTGCCGCTATCCGCATGGCATTGCCAGAAGACCGTGGCGGGCGGCAGGCACATCTCATCGTTGCAGGTCATGTACTCGATGGTGCCGGAGAAGGGGATCTCCGAGGCCGCGAGCTGGATGTTCCGCTTGAAATCGACGCTGTGCTTGAACTTCTTCACCTCGATGCCGAACACGGGATCCATGCCCTGCACGGTGTGCGCGCTCACTTCCTCGGTGCCGTCGGCAGCCTTCACGTGCCCGAGCGAATCGAAGGGGAAGCTGCTGGGCCAGGGGCCCATCTCGCCGAAATTCTGCGTGGAGTACACACTCCATCCTTCGTCGATCTCCGCGTGGAAGGAGATGGTCCAGGCATCGCCCTCCTGCTGCTCGGCCTTCACGGCCCAAGCCACGCGGTCCTCCGCCGGATCCAGCTTGGTGGCCTGCGCGTCGCGGGGCCCCTGATCCTTTCCGCATGCGAGGAGCAGCGCGAGCGAGAGCGCGCCGACCAGCTGTTTGCTCATGCCCGGCATCCTCATATCGCTTCCACGTGCAGCTTGAAGGGCACCTTCAGCGGTGGCAGGCAGGTCTTGTCGTTGCACACCATGAACTCCACTTCGCCGAGGACATCGAAGGCCCCTGGCCGCGCGGGCTTGAGCACTTGCGTGAAGACCGGCGAGCCCTCGTAGTAACGCACCACCATGCCGAAGTTCGGATCGAACGACTCCACCGGCGCCGGCTCGGCCAAAGGTCCCACGGCGATGTAATCATCCGAAGCGTGGATACGGATGCTGGTGGCCACAGGGCCCTGGTCGCTGGGAAGCGAGGTGGCGTAGATGTGCCAGCCCTCCTCCACGTGGGCGCGCAGCTCAACGCGCACCGTGCCATCGGCCGCCGCCGCCGTGAACTTCCACGTTACCGGATTGGCCGGTGCGGCGGCGGAGAGCATGCACAAAATGGTGAGGGGTGCGAGCATGGGGCGTGGGTCGGCGAAAATAGCGGCGTCTCACGCTGCGCGGACGGGCCGAAAGGTGGATCCTAGGGATCCTGCACGCGCGTTAATGATTCTTCACGAGGGGAACTCGATGCTCAGCACGCGCGACACGGGAATGGTCATGCCGTACTTGAGCACGATGTTCTGGGGGTCGAAGGCCCAGATGGTGGTCTCCACCGCCTTCAGGCCCTCATCGTCCTGGAAGATGATGCGGCACTTGCCGTGCTCCGAATTGCCCAGGCGCGTGGCCTGTTCCATCTTCCGCATGATCTCGTCGTGCTGCTCGGCGCTGAGCGGAACGGGCTGCCGGGGGAAGCGCAGCGAAGGGATGCGCTCTTTGGGGATGGTGGTGTGCTGGGGCATGGCCAAGGGTTTGGGACCGGTGAAGTTAGGCGCCTTCGGTCAGGATGCAAATCGCGCCGTGCCCCAGCGCTCAGGCGACGCTGATTCGCAGCACCCGTCGCGCGCATTCCGTGGCCTGGTAGCCTTCGCCGATGCGATGGCCCACGAGCCACGCCACCTCTTCGCCGCTCAGCAGCACGTAGGCCATGTCCTTCCGTGTCCTTGGAACCTTGGCGTCGATGAGGATATCGCTGATGAGCTTGCTGCCGCCCAGGCCGATGGGCCGCATGCGATCTCCTGCGCGCCAAGGCCGCAGCTCAATCGGGAACTCCAAGCGGTCGGCATCGAGCAGCGCTTCTTCCATGGAATCGGGTACGGCGATGGACTCACCTTCGAAAAGGCTCCAACTGAAGCCAGCGCAGTTGCCGGTCGGCTGGTGCAGGTCGATGGTGATTGCAGGCGGATCAGAAGGCATTGGCCCAACGATCACGCAGTCGCGATCAACGATGGCGCGCCAGTCCCCTGCCAAGAATTCCGCACCTGTATTTCGTTCGAGGATGGCATCGTGCAAGCGCTCCAGCGCATCGGGATGGAAGCCCAGATGCCTGAGCATCCGGTGCAGCACCAAGTTCGGCGCCGGGCTGGTCTCCACGTCCTTGAATGGGATGCGCCGCTCGCGCGATTCGGCCAGCGCCGACAGCTGAGTGCTCCGCACCGATTCGGCGGCGCGCTCCAGCTCCCGCAGCTGCTTCGCGCCGCGCGCCATGGCCCGCTTCGCGCCGGGGCGCATGTCTTCCATCAAGGGCAGCAATTCGTGGCGCACGCGGTTGCGCAGGTACTTGGTGTCGGCATTGCTGCTGTCTTCGCGGAAGTTGATTGCGTGCTCTGCGGCATACGCCTCGATCGCTTGGCGATCAACAGCCATGAGCGGACGCACGAACGCACCGCTCACCGGCGGAATGGAGGCCCAACCGGAAGCGCCGGCTCCACGCATCAAGTGCATGAGCAGGGTCTCCACGGCATCATCGGCATGGTGGGCGAGGGCGGTCCTCAACGGTTGCTCCTTCCAGGCCTCGGCGAAGAAGGCATAGCGCAGTTCGCGCGCCGCCATCTGGATGGAGAGGCTCTTCTCCTTCGCATGCAGGCGCGCATCCACCTTCGTGCAGCGGAACGGGATGCCCTCCCGGCGGCAGTGCTCCTCCACGAAGCACCTGTCCGCATCGCTCTCCGCGCCACGTAATCCATGATCCACATGCAGCACAGAGCACGGATGTCCGAGGCTGCGCATCGCATGCAAGAGCACCATGCTATCGATGCCTCCGCTCACGCCCACATGCAGCGGCTCCTGCGGCTCCAGCAACCGCTCACGACGGACGAAGCGTCGCACTTCGTCAAGAAGCGGCGAGCGCATGGGCGATGCTGTTGAATTTCAGGAGGCATTCCTCCCACTCCCACCCGGGGTCGCAGAGCGCGGTGAGCGCGCTGCCCGTGGGGATGGCTAGGCGTCCGGTCCTCTCATCGAATAGCACGGTGCGGATCACCACATTCAGGTCGGCGGTGCCGTCGGGAGCGAAGTGACCCATGGTGCCGCTGTAGAGCCCGCGCGCGGATTCCTCCGCCTCATCGATCCGTCTCATCGCGCTGATCTTCGGCGCACCGGTCATGCTGGCAGGCGGGAATGCGGCCCTCACGGCGTCGAAGGGGGTGTGGCCGCTGGCCAGACGGCCTTCGATCACGCTCACGAGCTGATGCACGCGCGGGTGGCTGCGCACGCTGAAGAGCTCGGGCACGCGCACGCTGCCGGGCACCGCGGTGCGCGAGAAATCATTGCGCATCACATCCACGGCCATCACGTTCTCACTGCGTTCCTTGGGGTCGCTGGCGAGCTCGTTCCGCAATCGCGCATCCTCCGTTTCATCCGTGCCGCGTGGCCTTGTACCCTTCATCGGCTCGCCCATCATGCGATCACCAAGAAACGCGATGAAGCGCTCCGGTGAACAGCAGAGCGCGAAGCGATGGCCCATGCGCAGAAAGCCGGCATAGGGCGCGCCGGTGCGCTCCACCAGCGCGTCGAAGGCGGCGAAGGGATCGAAGCCCGGCACCTGCGCCTCGTGCGCGATGCAGTAGTTCACCTCGTAGATGTCGCCGCGCTGGATCCGGCGCATGAGTTCATCCGCGCCGGACAAGTAAGCGTCTCGCGAGATGCTGCACGACCATTCGATCGGTGGCATGTCCATCGCGGTCGCGGGTGCCATGCGCAGCCCATCGACCCAGGCCAGGGCCTCCGCCCGGTCCTCCTCATGCACATGCACAAAGGCCTCGCCCTTGTGCCATTCCACCACCCACTTCGGCCGGAACCAATGCGACTCGGGCCAATCGAAGCGGTCAGGATGCCGGCTGGTCAATCGTTCAAAGCGGTCCTTGCAGCCGTAGCTCAGGTGGCCGAACCACCAGTCAGTGGCATTGCCCAAGGCATCGAACCGGGGCTCCTCCGATGTTTCCAGCACGCCCACCCCCAGCACTTCGCGGTCGTCCATGCGGCGGTACAGGAATCTCTCCCCGTCGCGTAGCGCAATAGCACGAAAGTGCGAGTCCGGTGGCAGGAGGATGCGCTGGCGCAATCGTGCGTGCCAATGCCCATTAGCAAAGGCGTGCGGCCAAGGTACCGGCGCGGCACGATCGTCTGGTCAACCGTACCGAAGGCGTTGCGCGAATCGCACCACCTTCTATCTTTCGCCTAGCCCGTAGGAGCCTATCGGCTGATCGCAGGTCATGAGAGCGCTCATCATCGCGTCCCTTCTTCTGGCAGGCACTGAGCTCGCAGGCCAGGCGCGCTTGGTAATCAGCAACAATGCGTGGTTGCGCATCGATAATGGCGGATGGGTGGTGGTGGAGGAGCCGACGAACGTTGGCATACAGACGCTCGGCACCGGCGGCAACATCCGCAGCGAGGGCGAATTCAACCGCATCCGCTGGCAGATCCGCAACACCACCGGCGTCTATACCATCCCCTTCACCACGGCCAATGGCGTGAAAATGCCCTTCACCTACGAGGCCATCGGTGGCGCTTCGAACGAGGCGCAGGCCAGCATCTGCTTCAGCACCTTCAACTACGGCCTGGTCGCGGGCACCAATTGGGACAACAACACCTACCGGCCCAGCGATGTCACGCACATGCACAACTACTACGTCGGCCCGCCATCGAACAACTCGGACAATGTGGTGGACCGCTTCTGGCTCGTGGACCCATACGCGGCAGCGGCCTTCACCTATTCAGCGAAGCCTTCCATCCGCCTGGGCTTCACCTATGATCCCGGCGCCGCCACCGGCGATGTGCGCACGGGCAACATCATCACCGGAGCCAGCACGGTGGGCGCCCAGCGCTTCAATCCCGGCCCGCAGTGGTGGGGCGACTACTGGCCTGCTGGCACCTGGGCCGCTGGCGCCGTGAACTCCGTGACGAATGTGAACGTGCTGCCCGCCGACTTCTTCCGCTCATGGACCCTGAG
>CAZFBP010000164.1:2929-7431 GCA_964517255.1 uncultured Chryseobacterium sp. | reverse complement strand
GGACTTCGCTCCTCCGTCGCTCAGCTTCCTTTCCCTCATGCCTTTAGAATGACTTCACCTGCTTGGCGCAGGTGGGTTTTCTTGGCCTTCCTGATCCTACAGCTCACCACCTTATACTCGGGGCACATGGCCAGTGAGTCGCTTACGCTGCTGGTGATGAGATTCAGCATCATTTCCGGGAAGTGGAAGGTGCTGCTGAGGATGCCGGGCTTCACCTCGTCGGTGACGCGCGCCTTGATGTCCACTTTGCCGCGTGCGCTTTCCACGCAGACCATGTCGCCCTCGGCGATGCCGTGCTTGGCGGCGTCCTCAGGGTGGATCATCAGCACGTCCTCGGTGAGGATCACGCCGTTGCCGGTGCGACGCGTCATGGCGCCGCAGTTGTAGTGCTCCAGCTCGCGGTTGGTGGTGATGATGTAGGGGAACTCCGCCTGGTTGGCCTTCACCTCGGGGCTCATCTGCCACGCGTTGAAGTAGAAGTGGCCGAGCCCGCGCTTGAAGGTGTCGTTGTGCAGGATCTTGGTGTCGGTGCCGTCGGCGTGTACGGGCCATTGCTTGCCGTTGGCGCCGAGCTCGTCCCACTTCACGCCTTTGAAGAAGGGCACGATGCGGCTGATCTCCTCCAGGACCCAGGCGGGATGGTACTCCTTGCTCGCGTTGCCGCTGGGGCGGCCGGCCTTCGCCGCCATGCGCTCCATGATGTCGCAGATGATCTGGCCATCGGGCTTGGTGCCTTCCACCGGTGGCACGGCGGCGTTGACGCGTTGGATGCGGCGCTCGCCGTTGGTGAAGGTGCCGCTCTTCTCCAGGAAGCTGGCGCCGGGCAATATGACGTGCGCGAGCTTGGCGGTCTCCGTCATGAAGAGCTCCTGCACCACCAGCAGTTCCAGGCTGTCCATGGCTTTCATCACCTCGTGCGTGTTGGGGTCGGTCTGCACCACGTCCTCGCCGATGAGCCACAAGGCCTTCAGCCGCCCGTCGATGGCGGCATCGAACATTTCGGGGATCTTCCAGCCGGCATGGGCGGGCACGGGCATGCCATAGTGCTCCTGGTAAAGGCGGTTGACCCCCTCGCCGTCCACGGCCATGTAGCCGGCGCCCTGGTGGGGTTGGCAGCCCATATCGGCGGCGCCCTGCACGTTGTTCTGCCCGCGCAGCGGGTTCACGCCCACGCCGCGGCGGCCGATGTTGCCGGTCATCATGGCGATGTCGGCGATCTGCATCACGGTGAAGGTGCCCTGGTAGTGCTCGGTGACGCCCAGTCCGTGGAAGCTCATGGCGGCCGGTGAGCTCGCGTAGGCGATCGCGGCCTTGCGCACCAGCTCGCGGTCCACGCCCGTGACCTTCTCCATCTCGGCCACATCCACGCTGAGCAGTTCCTTCTTGAAATCGGCGTAGCCCTCCGTGCGCGTGTCGATGAACTCCTGCTTCACCAGGCCCTCGCTCACGATGTAGTACATGAACATATTGAGCAGCGCCACGTTGGTGCCGGGGCGCAGCTGCAAGTGGTACTTCGCGTAGCGGGCCAGCTCGGTGCGGCGCGGGTCGATCACGATCAGGGTCTTCCCCTTCATGATCTGCTGCTTGATCCTGGCGCCGGTCACCGGGTGCGCGTCCGTGGGGTTCGCTCCGATGAGCAGGATGGTGTGGGTGTCCTTCAGGTCATCGATGCTGTTGGTGGCGGCCCCGGTGCCGAAGGTCTCCTGCATGCCCAGGGCTGTGGGGCTGTGGCACACGCGGGCGCAGCAGTCGATGTTGTTGGTGCCGATCACCACGCGCATGAACTTCTGCATGAGGTAGTTCTCCTCGTTGGGGCAGCGCGCGCTGCTGATGCCGGCGATGCTGTCGGGGCCATGGTCGCGCTTCAGTTGCGAGAACTTGTCGGTGATGAACGCGTAGGCCTCGTCCCAGGTGGCCGGCTCGAACCGACCCCCGCGCTTGATCAGCGGGGTGCGCAGGCGGTCGGGATGGTCGTAGAACTTGAAGGCATAACGGCCCTTCAGGCAGGTGTGCCCCTGGTTCGCTTCCGCCTCGTACGGCGCGGTGATGCCCGCCACCTTGCCGTCCTTCACCTTCACTTCGAGGTTGCAGCCCACGCCGCAATAGGTGCATACGGTGCGCGCCACCTCATCGGCCCTGGTCTCCTTGGCGCGGAAGACATCGGTGATGGCGCTGGTGGGGCAGGCCTGCGCGCAGGCGCCGCAGCTCACGCAATCGCTGTTGAAGAAGCTCTCGTCGGTGCCCTTCACGATGTGGTTGTCGAAGCCGCGGCCGGCCATGGTGAGCACGAACTGGCCCTGCACCTCGTCGCAGGCGCGCACGCAACGGTAACAGCTGATGCACGCGCTGAGGTCGCTCACCATATACGGATGCGACGTGTCCATCGGCGTGTCCAAGTGGTTCTTACCCGTGGGATAACGCACGCTGTCGATGTCGAAGCCGATCTGTTGCACCACGTTGTACAGTTCGTTCTTCCCATGGTCCTCGGTCTTCAGGCGCTCTCGGTCGCAATCGGTGAGCACCAGCTCGATGATGTTCTTCCGCAGCCGCTCCATGCGCGGGCTGTTGGTGGTGATGTACATGCCCTTGCCGACGGGGGAATGACACGACGCCATCACCTTGGCGGGACCGTCCTCTTGAAGTGCGACTTCCACGGAACACACCCGGCAGCTTCCGAAGGGCTCGAGGTTCGGCGCATCACAAAGCGTGGGCACCGGGTTGGGCCCGGTGTGGCGACGCATGAAGGCCAGCATCGTCTCGTTCTTCTTGTTCGGATATGCCTTGCCGTCGATGTAGGCGAGGTCGACCTCGGTGGCTACGGCGTTGGAACTTGCAGGGGCCGATTGGGTGCGGGCGGCTGGAGGCGCGGAGGAGCCGTTCTTGGCTTGTGGGTTGAACATGGTGCGTGGCGTGCCTGCCTGCGGACAGCAGAAAGGCCGAATATAGAGCGGTGGTGGAACGGCCCCTCACCGATGGGATACGCGTCGAATCGGCCTGGATGGGAAGCTCAAACCGAACGAGCGCGTCGCGCATGACATGAACCTCCCGCCTTCGAGGCCCGGTGGCATTTGCACGCACGAGACGAGCGTGGCCGCGATTGCAGGCTGAAGCGGCCGTTGAACAACAATCCATAGGGCGCGTGATTGGTCGGTGGCCCACCATCAACTGCATCAGCGCATCATGTTGAAGAGGCTCCTTGCGACGCGCCGACCATTGGGTGGGCGACATGATGCGCGCTGCTGCGAGGAGAGCGCATCGCCAGAATGCCTCGCTTGAAAGAGGTTGGAGACACCTCCTGCATCGGTTGAAATCCTGACGCGATGGGAGATCGCGATGGGTCATCGAGGACCGATCCGATCATTGAAGCAATCCTCATCAAGGTGATGTCGAAGAATAATCGCGGCTCCTCAGGCCGCCTCATCACACCTCAGAATGGTGATCGGCCATCCCATCTGCTCCGACGTTCCCAATGCGAAGGGCGCTCGCGTCCGCAAGGCGGATCTCTGACCGCGATGTCTTGATGGCGACAGTGCGATCCACATCATCACCTCCTGCATTCCTTTGCCAGCAAGGCTTTCATGCGATGCGCATGCTCGATGTCCGCTGAAGCAAGCGAGCTGCTATCGTGCGCACGCATCACGATGATCGGTCAGCGCGACGCATCATGCACATCATCGTCGATCATCATCGCGATCGCATCATCGGATCATCGCTTCAACGATTTCAACAATCGATGGTGAGCAACATTCACATCACATGTTGCGTACACATGGTCAAACGATGCTAGGTTTGGCATCAAACCCATTTCACCATGGCTAAGAAAGCTGCAAAGAAAGCGACGAAGAAAGCTGCGAAGAAAGGTGCCAAGAAGGCCACCAAGAAAGCAGCGAAGAAGAAGAAGTAGTGTCGGTTCACCGACGCACGAAGGGGTCCGGTTCGCCGGGCCCCTTTGCTTTTGCGCCCATTCGTGATGCAGATGAACGCGCGCGATGCGTTTCCCGTGACGTGCGAGCATGAAGACGCGTGGCACGAGCGTACATGATCGTGACAGGAGGCCGGCCATGCCATCAACGATCCGTTCAGCCGGCGATCATCGCGCGGCAGCAGCGGCATCAAGCACACATCGCGACGCATGCCCCTGGAAAGCGGAGCGGCGATGAGCTCATCGCCCACCGCCGCCCCGATCACCCGACTGGATCACTCGATGATCACCCGCGCATGCCACTGGGCGTCGCCCAGGATGATGCGGCAGATGTACGCGCCAGCCGGCCAGCGTCGTGCGTCCCATTCCACTTGCAGCGGCACTCCGGCAGCGGCGGTTCCCTGATGGAGCACATCCACGTGCGCGCCAAGGGCGCTCAGCAGGTCGATGGACACGCGCGCATCGGTAACGCTCGCGGGCAGCAGGATCCGCGTGATGCCGTTGGTGGGGTTCGGGAACACGTGAACGCGAGCCTCCTCGGCCAAATCGGTGCTTGAGCCCTCTTCCGCCATCATCATTT
>CAZFBP010000164.1:0-2829 GCA_964517255.1 uncultured Chryseobacterium sp. | reverse complement strand
ACGCGAGCCTCCTCGGCCAAATCGGTGCTTGAGCCCTCTTCCGCCATCATCATTTGCGGCGGGCACACCAGGTAACCGCTGCCCTGCCCGGCCACCGCGTACCCGTTGTTGATGTTGGCAAGCGCCACCGAGATGGTCACCAGCGGATACTGGGCCACGCAGTTGCCAATGGCCTGGTCTGCGTGGTCGATGAGCTGCTGCACCGTCCATCCGGCGAATGTTCCGCTGGCGATGATCATGTTCTTGAGCAGCGCACCGCTGGGGCAGAAGGCCGCATCTATCTCATCCATGCGCACGGAGATCTTCAGCGCGACCAAGTGGCCCATGAGCGTATTGCTCACGGCGGTGGCGCTCGGATTCACCGTGGTCCCGGAGGGGAGCAGCGCGACGCTGCCCTGGCTTGGCAGGTTATCGATCAAGGCTTGCGCCGTGGTGAAGCGCACCCGGCGGCCTGTGCAGCCCACTTGGAGATAATTCGGACCGGGGAATGCGGCTGCCCAGTGGCTGGCCATGTAGCCGCTGAGGTTGGTGGAGGTGGCGGGCGCGCCCCAGATGGCCTGCTTCACCGTGCGCGGCTCCGTGCAGGCGCCGCTCAGCGCGATGCTCACGGTGCAGATGGAAGGGCATCCGTTCGCGCCGCGCACCGTGACCGTGTAGCTGCCCGAGGCCGATACGCTGGCGGTGGCCGTGGTCTGCTCGGGCACGGTGCTCCAGGAATAGGTGTATGGTCCGGTACCGCTGGTGATGCTCACGCTCACCGTGCTGTTCGCCGTATTCGCCGCGCAAGTGATCGCGGGGCCGCTTACGCTGCTCACCACCGTAGTGGCCGAAGTGGCCGAGCATCCGCTCTTGGTAACGGTGACGGTGTAGTTGCCTGTGGCGGAGGCAGCATAGGTGCTGGCCGTTGCGCCGCTGATCGCCGCGCCGTTCAGACGCCATTGATAGGAATTGCCCGTCGCCGTGGCGGCGGTGAGCAGCACACTCGCGCTTGTGCAGAACGAAGCGGCGCTCCCGTTGGTGATGCTCGCCGTTGGCGCGCTGCTCGAAGTGACCGATGTGGCAGGCGAAGTGGCGCTGCATCCTCCACTGGTGATCTTCACGGTGTAGCTCCCACTCGTGCTCGCCGTGTAGGTAGCGGTCGTGGCGCCGCTCAGGTTCGTGCCATTGCGCGCCCATTGATACGTGTAGCCCGTTCCGGTGCTCGCGCTGAGCAGGACACTGCTGCCCGTGCAGAACGATGTGGAACCGCCCGCGGTAATGGTGGCCGTGGGAGCGGTGTTCACCGTTACGCTCGTGCTCGACGAGGTGGTGCTGCAGCCGCTGCTGGTCACCACCACGGTATAGGCCCCGGCGAGGTTGGCCGCGTAAGTGGACGATGTGGCTCCGCTGATGCTCGTTCCGTTGCGCCTCCATTGATAGGTGAGACCTGTGCCCGTGTTCGCGCTCAGCGTAACGCTGCTGTTGCTGCAGGTCGTGGTGCTCCCGCCTGCCGTGATCGTGGCCGATGGCGCCGATCCCACGGCCACGGTGACGGCCGCGCTGGTGGTGCTGCACGAGCCGCTGCTCACCATCACAGTATGGGCGCCAGCGGTGCCCGCCGTGTACGTCGCCGCCGTCGCGCCACTGATGCTCACGCCATCGCGGCGCCACTGGTAGGTGAGGCCCGTTCCGGTGTTCGCGCTCAGCACCACGCTTCCTCCCGAGCAGAAGGATGTGGCGCCGCCTGCGGTGATGGTGGCCGGCGGCGCGGCAGTCGCCGTGACTTGCAGGAGCGCCGAGGTGGTGCTGCAGCCGCTGCTCGTCACGATCACGGAATACAATCCGCTCGTGGAAGCCGCGTAGGTGGATGTGGTCGCGCCAGTGATCCAAGTGCCGTCGCGCCTCCATTGATAGGTGTACCCCGATCCGATGTTCGCGCTCAGCGTCACGCTTCCCCCGCAAAAGGTGGTGGGGCCGTTGGCTGTGATGGTGGCTGCCGGCGCCGAGTTCACGGTCACTGCGAGGGCCGAAGAAGTGGTGCCGCACGAGCCGCTGCTCACCACCACGGTATAACTCCCGCCGAGCGTGGCAGTATAGCTGGCCGAGGTCGCACTGGTGATGTTGGTCCCGTTGCGCTTCCACTGGTAGCTGAGGCCTGTGCCCGTGTTCGCGTTCAGCGTCACCGCGCCGCCGCTGCAGAAGGTGGTGGCGCCGGCAGTCGTGATCGTGGCTGCGGGCGCAGTGGACGCTCCGACGCATTGGCAGCTGGCGTTAAGTGCATCATTCGCGGTGCAGGCGTTCCCATCGTTGCACGGTGTGCCTGGCATGGCCGGTCCGCCCACCACGCCGTTGCAATCGGCGGTAGCGCCAGGTGAGACAGCCGTGACTCCGAGCGAGGTGTTGTAGTAGCTGCCGCAGGGCTCCACCAGGAGCTTCACGGCGCGCACCATGTACTCGCGCCCCGCCACGTAGGGCACTGTCGCACTGGTGTGGCTGAGACCCGTGACCGGATTGGTGGTGATCCGCGTGATCGTGCCGCTTGTCGCGTCAATGCTGTACACATGGTAGCCGTTTACCGTTTCGGTGGATGCGGCCCAGCTGAAAGAAGCATACCCGCCCGCATTGGAGACCACCAGGCCGCTTGGAGGCGCCACCATCCGCTGCCGCAGCGAGGGGTCGCCCATGAGGCCGAGGTGGCATTTGCCGATCGAGCCCTGCCAGCCATCGGTGATCGGCGCGTAGATGCCGTTGTTGTTCATGGTGGCCAAGGTGCTCGCGCCGATGTTGGCGCCCATGCCCATGTGGTGGAAGTACCAGCCAGGAATGGCGCTCCACACGTTGGTGAGCGCC
>CAZFBP010000163.1:3670-7444 GCA_964517255.1 uncultured Chryseobacterium sp. | reverse complement strand
CGCGGCGAGGGCATCCACCACATCGCCTTCGAAGTGTCTGATATCCGCGCGGAGATGGCACGGCTGAAAGCGGAGGGCTTCACGCTGCTGACCGAGGAGCCGAAGCGCGGCGCCGACAACAAACTGGTGTGCTTCGTGCATCCGAAGAGCGCGGGCGGCGTGCTGGTGGAGCTTTGCCAGGGGATCAGCTGACCAGACCCAGCCTCCGCGCCATCCCGATCACATCCTCCTTCTCCAGGTCCAGGTGCTCGGCACGCAGCCCTGCGGCCCTTGCGCCATGCACATGCTGAATGCTGTCGTCGATGAAGAGCGTGCGCGCGTGATTGGAGCCGTGCCGAGCCACCACGTGCCGGAAAATGTCTGCGTTGGGCTTGCGCATGCCCAGCTCGCAGCTGTAGTAGGCGCCATGGAAGAGCGATCGGAAATCGCCGATGCCGAGGTCGCGCGCCACGATGGCCTCGAAGGCGGGCACATGCATGGCGTTGGTGTTGCTGAGCAGGAGCAGCTGGTATCGCTGCTTCAGCTCCCTCACGAGCGCGATGCGGGCCGGCGGTATGGTTCCCAACATGGCGTTCCACCCGGAGTCGATGTCGGCATCGGAGAGGTCGGCCTGCAAACTGGTTCGCACCTCGTTCCTGAATCCCGCGGGCGAAAGCTCGCCGGTCTCGAAGCGGTCGAAGAGGTGGCTTTGCCTCGCCTTGGAATAGAGCGCATCGAATCCCTGTACGCCGAGCTTCTCGAAATGGCGGGCGGTGGATCGGTAGTCCACATCGATGAGCACGCCGCCGAGGTCGAGGATGAGCGTGTCGAAATCCGGATGCGCCATGACCCTCTTCAATTCATCCGCACCGTGATCGCGCTCCCGTCGGCGCGCAGGCCGCGCACCAGGAGCGGCCCAAGTGAATCGGCCGCGGCCCAATGCCCGCCGGGCCAGATGCTGAATCGCTCCAGCAGGCGACCGTTGAAGTCGACCGCATCGCACACGAGTTCACCGCTGCCACGCCAATGCAGGCTGCGGCCGACCAGGGCATATTCGTCCTCCCTGCCGCGGTGCCCCGCGCTCATGGCGAGGCATCCTGCCAATGCCGTGCTGGCCAGAGCGGCATACGCTTCCTCTTCAACCTGGTAGAACGCGCTGCTCGCGCCGAGCACATAGCTGTTCCCCGGCGTGTAGCCGTTACTGATGAAGACCAGCGCGAAATGGCTCTGCGGGTCGAAGTAGAGGTCGCTGATGAGGCCGTAGGCCTCGCCGGCATGCCCGTACATGAGCGTGCCGGGGAAGACCACATCGCCGCCCGGTTGCGCGGTGATGCGGTGCGCGCCCAGGCCCCACGAGCGGAAGAGGCCGTAGTAGTTATTGCCGTTGCTGCCGTTCCAGGTCCATTCGTTGGCGAGCATGGCCTGCACCGTTGCCGGCTGCAGGACCGTGGTGCCATCGATTGCGCCGTCGTTCAGCAGCATGGTGGCCACGCGCATGAGCTCCACAGCGCTGCAGCGCAAGCCGCCCTGTGGCGCGAAGAAGAGGCCGTTGCTGCCGATCGTGTAGCCGCTCAGGTCCGGCGCGGGCGGCATCACGCCATTGAAGTTGTCGGACTGCGGCGTGCTGTTGCGGTAGAGCACGCTCAGCTGCGCGATGTCGTCGAGGTCCTGAACGTTGTACGAGCCATTGATGCCCATAGGCAAAAGGACCTGCTCGCGCATGTACTGGTCGAAGCGCTGCCCGCTGTGCGCCTCGATGAGCGTGCCGAGGATGCCGTAGGCCACGTTGCTGTAATTGTAATAGGAGCCCGGCGCCTCGTTGCGCCACATGTTGGCCGTGTATGAGATGCCGCCTGGCACGAGCAATTGCGCGATGGGCGGCGGCGGCGTGCTGGCATAGGTGGCCGTGAGGAAATTGCCGTAGCCGGTGCCGTCCTGCACGCTGGCCCGGTGGGTGAGCAGCATGCGATAGGTGATGGCGGTGCCCGGGAAGGCCGGGTTGCGCAGGCTGAAGCCGAGCGCCGGGCTCACGTCGTCATCGAGCTGGAAGGCGCCTTGCTCGTGCAGGCGCATGAGGCCGATGGCGGTGACCAGCTTGCTGATGGAGGCGATGCGGTAGCGCGTGGCATCGTTCACCGGCAGGTCCTGCGCGATGTTGCGCTGTCCCACGTGCACGGCATCCGTCACCTGGCCATCGCAGGCGGCCACCACGCTCATGCCGATCATGCCGCGCTGCTGCGCGATGGTCGTGAGCTGCTGCTGGAGCGTTTGGCCTTGCCCATGAACGCGGGCAGCCAGTGCGGCGATGATGAGCAGCTTGCGCATGGCGCTAAGGTATCCGAAGGTCGCGCAGCCTAACGGCACACGCTGATGTGGTAGCAGGCCTGCTGCTTCTCCTTGGTGGCGAAGACGCGGGCGTCCTTCGCGCAGTGCTCGGCGATCACCTCGGCGAGCGTCTCGGCGAGGAAGATCTCCTCGCAGGCGCGCAGCTCCAGCGTCTCTCCATCGGCGCCGGCGAACTTCATGTACGAGAGGTCCATGGAGGTGCCGTGCGTGTGCGGCGCGTTCTCGTCGCGGGTGGCGTTCACGTTGCTGCGGCCCAGCTCGCGCTGGTCATGCTTGGTGCGCAGCAGGCTGTTCACGCGGATGCGCGTGCCTTCGAGGCCGCTGCCCGCAAGACGCGCTTGGAATGCGTCGGCGATGGAGCTGAGCGTCTCGGCGGCCTTGGGCGTGAGGTACGGCGAGCCGTGGTCCATGGGCGCCACCAGTTTGCGCGCATCGCTCTGCACGCGCACCAGGTTCACCGAGCCAGCGCCGAGCGCAGCGGTCAGGGCCTTGTCATCCTTCAGCGGCCGGATTCCCGCGCGCAATGAGAGTTTCTTGTAAGCCGGCAGCTTATCCTTGAGCTTAGGGCTGTGACGCTTGAAGGGAAGGGCCGCGCAATCCACCGTGCGTGTCCCGGTTGGCGCAGCGGGCGCGACGTTCGGCGGCGCTTCATCCTTGCCGCGTGTGGCCAGCACGACGATCACCGCGGGCAGCGCCAGCGCGATGAGCAGCTTCCGCTTGCTGATTCGCCTGCGGCGGCGCGGAGACGGAGGCGTTGCGTTCGGCACGGACTCGGGCATGGCTCGGCATCCGCAAAGAAGCGTGCGGGTACATTTGGCGCCCATCGCGCGGCGGCGCAGTTTTCAAGGCCGCGCGGTGCATGACCGGGCCTGTAGCTCAGCGGTCAGAGCAGGGGACTCATAATCCCTTGGTCGCAGGTTCAAATCCTGCCAGGCCCACACGGAAGCGGCGCGCGGCAAGCCGCACGGCGCGTCAATACGGGTTCACGGCATGAATGCGCATGAACACGTCGTCGATCATCACCTTCGATCGGCGGTCCTTGTCCCAGAAGTAGAATTTCAACGTGCTGCCCTTCTGCAAGGGGGGCACGGGGATGCGGTACTCCAGCTGCTCCCACGCGTCGGCCTTGCCGGGCATGGGGTTGATGGCGAAAGGCTCGTAGAAGGCCAAGCCTGCTTCCGCATCGCGCACATCGGTCACCCCGAGCAGCGCTTGTGAGTCACGGCTGCGCTCCTCGTAGCGCTGCAGGCCCACTTCGAGGTACAGCGCGCGGCCTGCGGGCAGCGCATCGGTTCCCGCCTCGAAGCCCAGACCGAACTCCTCCGCGCCGTCGAACACCGCCGCGTTGCCGCCGCTGAAGGCATCATCGCGATGGCGGATGGCGCCGCCGCCCCAATGCGCGCACGCGTGCTCGAAGTCGCAGCTCTCCTCCAGCACCACGCTCATGCC
>CAZFBP010000163.1:0-3570 GCA_964517255.1 uncultured Chryseobacterium sp. | reverse complement strand
TCCACGAAGACACGGCTGCCGAAGCCGCTGCCGTAGTACCAGATCCACCACGCGCTGATCACGTATGTGTTGACGGCCCAGTACGCGAGCAAGCCGATGCCGCGAAGGCGCGCCTTCACCAGCAGCCATAGTGTGCCCGCAACGGACAACAGCAGCACCGGTGTCCAGAGGAAGAGCCCGCGCCGGAATCCGAAGAGCACCTTGATGATCTCCGGGCGGTTCCAATGGAAGCCTTCGCCCTGATAGCCGTAGGCGAGCCACAGCCCGGTCTGCGCATGCCAGAGCAGGGGCTGGATGAACATGATGGCAGCACCAACGGTTGCTGCGGCGACCAGCATCATCGGTCGTCGGACGATCGCGCGATGGGCCGGCAGCAGCGCATCGCCGAGCACCACGGGCAGCGCGAGCGCCACCAAGGCGTTCACCGGGCGGATGAGGATGATGAGGCCGAGCAGCGCGGAGGCGATCACCAGCCAGTTCGCGCCGCTGCCCGTGCCGAACCGATGCGACGCCAGCAGGAAAAGGCTCACCGCACAGAACGAGTACACGTGCGACCAGCCGGGCTGCAGCGCGCCGTACTGCATGAGCTGCGTGCCGAGGCCGATGGCGATGAGCGTCCAGGCAACGGCGGGTTCGGCGAAGCCCATGCGCTTGAGCAGCGCCCGTAACGCGAGCAGGCCGATGAGCAGGTAGCACCACGCGCCCACGCTGAGCGCGCGCATCTCGTGCACGCTGAGCCCATCGCGCGGCGCGTCGGGATCGGCGAGGGCGATGGCGTGGCCGACGAGGAACCAGGGCGCCATCATCACCGATGTGCCGCAGAAGTACTTGTTCAGGGTGCCGTTGCCAGCATAGCGCACGTACTCCCACACGGGCTTCTCTTCGCCGAGGTCGTGGCGGATGAAGAGGGCCTGCAGGTAGCCGTAGTAGCCCTTCACATCGCTGCGCACCACGGTGTTCGCCAGGCCATCGAGGCGGCCGGGCCATAACCCACGCAGCGCGATGCCCGCATTGAGCGCCGTGATGAACAGTACGACGACGAGGCTGGGCGAGAGGCGGCGCATGAGCGGTGCGGCGGTGAAGATGGCGCCCTCCGGGCTGATCGGGTACTTTGGCGCGGAGCGGAGCGCTCTTCCCTCCGCTGGCATGAACGCGCCATCCTTGGTCATCCTCGCCGCCGGCGGCAGCACGCGCTTCGGCCGCCCCAAGCAGTTGGAGCCGGTGGGGCCGAAGGGCGAGGCGATCATGGGCATCACCATGCGGCAAGGCTTCGATGCGGGCTGCATGGAGGCCTGGCTGGTGGTGCGGCCGGAGCACGAGGACCTCTTCCGGGCGCGATACCGCCGCGATCGCCGCGTGCGCATCGCCGTGCAGCGCGCGCCGCTGGGCACGGGCCACGCCGCCATGGTGGGCATGGAACACGCCTCGGGCACCTGCATCGTGGCCAATGGCGACGACCTCTATGGCCGGCGCTCCTTGGAGCTGGCCGTGGAGCATGCGATGGAGGGCATCAGCGATGAGCACGCGCTGGTGGCCTTCGACCTGGCGCGCACCCTTTCGCCCCATGGCCCGGTGAACCGAGCGGTGTGCCGCAAGAGCCGTTACCACTTGCGCGGGATCACTGAAGTGCGCGGGCTTCGTGCGCGGCCCGACGGGACCATCGTGGATGAGACAGGTCGCAGCTGGCCCGCCCGCACGCCGGTGAGCATGAACCTCTGGGTGATGCGCGACCGCTTCTCCATGCTGCTGCTCGTGATGGACCAGGACGATCCCGTGGAGCCCGGCCAGGAATTGGGCCTGCCCGATGCGGTGCGCGAGGCGCTCTCGATCGAGCACCGGTTCCGCATCCTCAGTACCCCCGATCGCTGGTGCGGCCTCACCTTCCCCGCCGATGCCGACCTTGTGCGGCGCCACCTGGCCGAGCATCCATGAGCGAGACCCGCACCCCCGTGCTCAGCAGCATCTGCTCCGCGTTCGGCATCGCCCTGAACGGCCACGATTGCATGCCCTTCGGGAATGGCCTCATCAACCAGACCTTCCTGCTGAAGGACAGGCATGGCAGCGACGACTGGATCCTGCAACAGGTGAACACCGCCGTGTTCAAGCGGCCGGAGCTCATCGCGTACAATAACTACCTCGCGGCCGATCACTTGCGGATCCATCATCCGGGCTACCGCTTCATGAGCGGCCTGCGCACCACCGAGGGCAAGGACCTCTTCATCAGCCGCGAGCTAGGCGCCTGGCGCGTGTTCCCCTATTTCCCGAACACGGTGAGCTACGACGGCGCCGTGACGCCCGCGCAGGCCCGCAGCGCCGCCCAGCAATTCGGCCGGCTCACGCATTGCCTCGACGGCGTCTATGTGGGCGCGTTCAAAGTCATCCTGCCGGACTTTCACGACCTCGCCGCGCGTTTCGCGGCCTTCCAGCAGGCGGTGGCCGCCGCGCCTCCGGATCGGGCATCGGCCGCAGCGGCGGCGATCGCCTTCTTCCAAGGGAACGCCACCATCGTCAGCGAATACAAGATGGCCATGGCCGATCCCGAAGTGCGCACGCGCATCACGCACAACGACACCAAGGTGAACAACGTGCTCTTTGACAAGGACACCGGCGAAGCGGTGTGCGTGGTGGACCTGGACACGCTGATGCCCGGCAAGGCGCTCTTCGACCTCGGAGACATGATCCGCACGTTCATCTCGCCCGCCGCCGAGGACGACCCGGACCCTTCGCATGCCGAAGTGAATGAGGATGTCTTCGCTGCGTTGGTGGAGGGCTATTTCAGTGAGATGGCGCCATTGATGAGCTTGAGCGAGCGAGCGCTGGTGCATTGGTGCGGGCAGATGCTGATCTACGAGCAGGGCATCCGCTTCCTCACCGACCATCTGCAGGGCGACACCTATTACCGGATAGACCGCCATGGCCACAACCTGGACCGCGCGCTGAATCAGATGCACCTGCTCAAGGCCTATATGGCGAAGCAACGCGCATTGAACGAACGGATCCGACACCTGGTGAACGGATGAAGCGCATTGCCACGAGATCAAGCGCCGCGCTCGCGCTGCTCCTATGCGTTACCGCGCATGCGCAAGGGCCCGAGGCCCCCAGCCATGAGCTGAAGTGGTTCCAGGACGCCAAGCTGGGCATCTTCATCCACTGGGGCATCTATAGTGTGAACGGCACCGACGAGAGCTGGGCCTTCTACAACAAGAAGGTCGGCTACGCGGATTACATGAAGCAGCTTCAGGGCTTCACCGCGAGCAAGTACGATCCAGCCGCATGGGCCGAACTGATCCAGCGAAGCGGCGCGAAGTACGCCGTGATCACCACCAAGCACCATGATGGCGTGGCGATGTATGCCACCCGGGCGCACGTTGGAGGTGGCGACTGGGCATGGAGTGCTCCTGGACACCTCTCCGTGGAGAACGTGTTCAATTGCGGCAAGGATGTGGTCGCACCGTTGTTCGCCGCGCTACGCGAACGCAAGCTGAGGTGCGGTGCCTATTACTCACTCATTGATTGGACGGACTACAACTACCCCGCATTCACCAAGGACAGCACGCGCTATGCAATCAA
>CAZFBP010000162.1:0-7494 GCA_964517255.1 uncultured Chryseobacterium sp. | reverse complement strand
ATCACGGCGCCCGGCGGCAGCAGCATCACGGAGAGCGCGTGCGGCTCCTTCAATTGGAACGGCACCATCTACAGCGCTTCAGGCACCTACACTCAGCCCAACGCCTGCGGCGCAGACACCCTGCACCTGAGCATCACCGGAACGCCCGATGCTGAATTCGCCTACGCGCAAAGCACCTATTGCCATGGCGATGCTCCGCCGACGCCTTGGGTGGCACAAGCGGGCGGGCAGTTCAGCTCCTTCCCGACCGGCCTGGTGCTCGACCCGGCCAGTGGCGCCATCGCGATCAACCCGAGCGACCCGGGCACCTACACCATTACATACGCCTTCACTGGAGCATGCCCTGCCAGCAGCATGCAAACCGTGACCATCGTGGCCAACGCCGATCCCAGCTGGATCGTGCCGCCAGCGTTGTGCAGCACAGGAACCACCATCGAGCTGAGCATGCTCGTGACGGGCACCCCAGGTGGCAGCTGGCAAGGCCAGGGCGTGAGCAACGGCATCTTCAACCTTGCTGACCTTTCCGGCGCGATACCCCTGACCTATACTGCAACCATCGGCAGTTGCACGGCGCAGCTCACGCAGTCCATCCTCGTGCAGACTCCTCCTATCGCCATGGCCGGTCCTGATATCGGCGTGTGCGGCCTGATCACGAGCATGAGCGCGGCAGCCAATGGTAATCCGGGGCTATGGACTGTGCCTCCGGGCATCGCGTTGAGCGCGATCACGGATCCATCCGCAGGCGTCGAGGCCACGGCCTACGGCACCTACACCATGATCTGGACGGTGAGCAATGGCGCATGCACGGCTACCGACACCGCGCTGGTGACCTTCACGGATCCCGGAATCGGGCTCTGGGTTGACGCTGGCGAGGACCAGTACCTGGAGGTGATCGATCACACCAACCTGCATGGCAGCGCTTCGCCGGGCGCCACCCTCTCCTGGTGGGTGCTGGCCGGTGGCGGAAGCATCTCGCAACCGACCGACAGCTCCACGAGCATCACCGGCCTGGCCATCGGCGACAACCTCATCGTGCTCACGGCCATGCTGAACCAGTGCGCTTCAATCAGCGACACCGTTCTGCTGCACGTCGATGACCTCTTCATCCCTGAGGGGTACAGCCCGAACGGCGACGGCGTGAACGACCGCTGGGAGATCCGGGGCATGCAGGCTTATCCGGGCAGCAGCCTGGAGGTCTTCAATCGCTGGGGCAAGCTGATCTACGCCACGAAGGGGTATGCCAACGAGTGGGACGGCCGGTCGCGCAACGGCCAGGAACTGCCTGACGACACCTACTTCTACGTCCTTAACCTAACCGGCCGTCGCACGTACAACGGCCCCGTCATCATCAAGCGGTGAGGCAAATCCTGCCCTTCCTATTCTTGCTCGCGGCGGCCGCCATGGCCGATTGCATGGGACAGCACACGCCCCTCACCAGCCAGTACCTCTTCAACGGGCTGGCCATCAACCCCGCCTACGCGGGCAGCCGCGACGTGCTGAGCGCCACGCTGACCCACCGCCAGCAATGGGTGGGCTTCGAGGGCGCGCCGATCACGCAGACCATCGGCATACATGCCCCGGTGCGCCGCAGCGCGGTGGGCCTTGGCCTGATGATCTACAACGACCGCATCGGGGTGAGCAACGAGACCGGCCTGCTCACCAACTACGCATACCGCATCCGTATGCGCAACAAGGCCAAGCTCGCCTTGGGCATCGGCGCGGGCGTCAGCTTCCATCGTGCCAAGTGGACCCAGGTTGCCCTAACCGACGCGAACGACGCGAGCTTCGCCGCCGACACCAAGGGAGCGCTCCGCCCGAACTTCAGCGCGGGGCTGCTGTACCAGACCAAGACGTGGTACGTGGGCGCATCCGTGCCCTTCCTGCTCGCGCATCGATTCGCGGTCACTGAGCGAGGCTATCGCCTATCCGATACGAAGCTCGACCTCGAGCCCATGCTTACTGGCGGCCATGTCTTCACGCTCAACCAGGACCTGAAGCTCAAGCCCACCTCCCTGCTGCGCTACCGCTTGGCCAGCGGGCTACAGGGCGATGTGAGCGCCAACCTCATCTACCGCGACAAGCTATGGATGGGCGCCTCCTTCCGCAGCGGTGACTCAGTGATCGGCATGGTGGAGGTGCTGCCCACGCCCCAGTGGCGCATCGGCTATGCCTACGACCTGGGCATCTCAGCCATCAACCCCTACCATCACGGTTCGCATGAACTGCTCGTGCAGTACGAATTCGGTTACCGCATCCGGGTGAGGGACCCGCGCTACTTCTGACGCTATGAACCGCGCAGCGCTCCTCCTCCTCACCTCTCTTGCCTGGGCCAATGCTCAGGCGCAGCTCATCCACGAGGTGCAGCGCTTGGCCGTGAGCCCTGGCGGCGAAGACTACGCGCCCGTATTCCTGGACAGCGGATTCGTGATGTGCAGCGTGCGCGAGAACGCATCGCTCGTGGGCTTCGTGGATGCCGAGTCCGGCAAGCCGTTGAGCGACCTGTACTGGGTGCCCTACCGCGATGGCAGAACGAGCGCCCCGGTGCTCTTCAGCCAGAACCTGGCGACTCCCGTGAACGAAGGGCCCGCCAGCTTCACTGATGGCGGCGCCACGATCTGCTACACGCGGAACCAAGTGCTTCCGAAGAAGCTCTCGAACATGCGCTCGGCGAATGGCCAGCTCAGCCTCTTCTTCTCCACACGCGAGAACGATGCTTGGACCGCGCCCCAGCCTTTCCAATACAACGATCCGAAATACTCGGCGATGCATCCAGCCTTCTCAACTGAAGGCGCCACGCTCTACTTCGCCAGCGACCGCCCAGGAGGATTTGGCGGAATGGACTTGTACCGCAGCGAGCGCACCGATGCGGGCTG
Source organism: uncultured Chryseobacterium sp. (assembly GCA_964517255.1). Lineage (GTDB taxonomy): Bacteria > Bacteroidota > Bacteroidia > Flavobacteriales_F > PHOS-HE28 > PHOS-HE28. Next base: position 4,621 of record CAZFBP010000162.1, on the reverse strand, counting down.
GAGCGCACCGATGAACCTGGGTCCCACCGTGAACGGCCCCGGCAACGAGGTCTATCCACGCGTGCAAGCCGATGGCACGCTCCATTTCAGCAGCAGCCGACCCGGCGGATTGGGTGGGCTCGACATCTACTTCACCAGCGAGATCGAAGGCGAGTGGGCGCCAGTGCAGGCCATGCCCGCTCCGGTGAACAGCCCTTCTGATGATCACGGGTACGCGGCCTTCGCCGATGGCTACCGCGCGCTGATGAGCTCGAAGCGCGATGGCACTGACGCCATTTACCTCGTCAAACTGACCGTGCCGCGCTTCCGAGACTGCACCGAGCAGAAGCCCAACAACTACTGCTACTCCATGCGCCGCCGCCCACATGCGGCCACCACTTCCATCCCTGTGGATCATGTCTGGGACATGGGCGACGGAACGCGCATCAAGGGCTACCTCGCGCAGCACTGCTATGGCAAGCCAGGATCATACACGGTACGGTCGCTGCTAATTGACCGCAAGACAGGAGATGTGTTCCATATCCTCGGCACCAATACCCTTGAGGTGGCCGACGTGAGCCAGGCCTGGATCGCCGCCGAGGACACCGTGCGCACCGGCCGACGGCTTGAGTTGCACGGCGCCATGAGCCACTTGCCCGGCATGAAGGCCGGCGAGTACCACTGGGACATGGGCGACGGGAACGTGCTGGAAGGCCTGCGCCAGGTGCATGCCTTCAAGGGGCCCGGCGTGTACCAGGTGAAGCTCGATGTGCTCTCCGCACCGGACTCGAACGGCGTGATCACCAACCGCTGCAACACCAAGACCATCATCGTCCTTGACCGCTTCAAGGACCACGAGGACATGGCGGTAGTGGCCGAGTACCAGGACGCGTTCGGCAAGACACACAGCTTCGAGTACCAGGAACTCCCCTTCGACGAGACCCGCATCGAGAGCGAGGCCTTGTCCGACGTGGTATTCAGTGTGCAGCTCTTCGCCAGCAAGCAACGCGTTGACCTCGACGATCCGCGCTTCGCGCAGATCAAGAAGATCTACCGCGTGGTGGAGCGCTTCGACCCCATCAGCGCCACCTACACCTACTCCGTCGGCGAGACGAAGAACGCGGAGGAACTGTACCAGGTCTTCAAGAAGGTGAAGGAGCTGCAATTCCTCGATGCGGAAGTGTTCGCACTGCGCGTGGAGCAGCTCATGGACTTGAGCCAGCTCGACCTGGCCAGCCTCGAAGAGCTCAACCACAAGAAGCTGCGCACAAGCGCCATCCACTTCGCCTACAAGAGCGCCATGATCGATTCGGCATCCGAGCCCGTGCTGGAGCAGGTGGCCATGCTCATGCGGCAGCACCCCGAGCTCAGCGTGGTGATCGAGGCGCACACGGACGACATCGGCGGTCGCCGGTACAACCTCGACCTTTCGCAGGCACGAGCCCTCTCGGTGATGGACTACTTGGTGGAGCATGAGGTGCTGCCCTCGCGCATGGTGCCCGTGGGCCACGGCAAGAACCAGCCGATCGCCAGCAACAAGAGCGAGGAGGGCCGCGCGCAGAACCGGCGCGTGGAGTTCCGCATGGTGGTGAAGGGCCAGGCGCATGCCGCCACCGAGATGCTGAGCGGCGCCTCGCCGAAGCGTTCTGCCAAGCGCTGAGCGCGCCGCACCGCCGACCGTACTTTCGCCGCCGATGGCGTTCCAGCACCCGGCCTTCCTGTGGGCCCTCACGGCCCTGGCCATCCCGGTGCTCATCCACCTCTTCCAGCTCCGGCGCTTCAAGCGGATCGATTTCACGCACGTGCGCCTGCTCGCCGAGGTCTCGCAGCAAACCCGTGCCCGGCGCAAGGTGCAGCACTGGCTCGTGCTCATGGCGCGCTGCCTGGCCATCTCCGCACTGGTGCTGGCCTTCGCCCGCCCATACCTGCGCGCGGATGCGGCCAATGCGCAGTCCGCCGACAGGGCGGTCTCCATCTACATCGACGACAGCTACAGCATGGACGGCGTGAACGCGCAGGGCCGGCTGCTCGATCAGGCCCGCAAGGCCGCGCAGGACATCGTGATGGCCCATAGCGCCACGGACCGGTTCCAAGTCGTGAGCGGAGCGCTGCTCTCTCGGCAGCAAGCGCTGCTCACCCGCGATGAGGGCCTTCAAGCCGCTGCGGAAGCGACCGCTTCGCCCTACTCCACGCCGCTCTCCAAGGCGATGGCACGGCAGCGCGAGGCCCTTGCCACCAGCAACGCAGCGGTGAAGCGCGCGTACGTGCTCAGCGACCTGCAGCGCGGCATCGCGGACCTCGAGGCTTGGCGCGATGACTCACTGACCCGCACGGTGATCATTCCATTCACCCCCGCCGCATCCGCCAACCTCAGCATCGATTCCGCCTGGTTCGCCAATCCGGTGCGGCGCATGGGTGTGATGGAGGACCTGCATGTGCGCCTTTTCAATCATGGCGATGCCCCAGCCGGCCATGTGCCTGCGCGCCTGGCCATCGACGGCGTTGAGCGCGCGATCGCATCCCTATCGGTGCCGCCGGGCGTCGCGGTGGATACGGTGCTGCGTTTCCGCAACGATGCCATCGGCCTGCACCGCGCGGAGCTCTCCATCGCCGATCATCCGGTCACCTTCGATGACCGCCTCTACCTCGCGTACCGCACCATCGCGCATGTGCGCGTGCTGCTGATCCATGCCGACGATGCGGCGGGCGACCGTGCCATCGAATCGGTCTTCGCCACCGATAGCGCGCACGCCTTCACGAGGATGGACCATCGCGCCATCGACCTGGCGCGGCTGGCCGAGCAGGACCTCGTGATCACCAATGCATTGCCGGAAGTGCCTGGCGGACTGGCGCGGTCGCTGGAGGATTTCGCGCGGGCCGGCGGAAGCATCGCCGTGATCCCGCCCAGCGATGGCGACCCCGGGCGCTATGCGGCCCTTTTCGCCGCCATCGGCGCCGCCCCGCCTGAGCGGCTCGATACCGCCCGCGCTCGCGTTGAACGCATCGATCTGGAGCAGCCCTTCTACCGAGACGTGTTCGCCACCATGCCGCGCAACGTCGATCTGCCCTTCGCGCGGGAGCGCTGGAGCCTGAAACCGCCGCCGGGCAGCGACGCATTGCTGCGCGCGCAGGACGGACTGCCATTCCTCGCGCGGACACGGATCGGCCGAGGCAGCGCCTACCTTTTCGCGTCGCCGCTCGATGAGCGCGCGGGCAACCTCACGCGCCACGCGCTCTTCGCCACCACATTGCTGCGCATGGCCGAGCTCGCGCGCCCGAGTCATGCGACCTATGCGCTGATCGGAGGCGAATCATTGCTCGCGGTGGAGGGCATCGAATTGCAGGGCGAGAAGCCGCCGACGCTCAGAGGGCCCGGCGGCATCGAACTCATCCCCGAGGTCCGCAGGCTCGGCGCCGCAACCATGCTCGCGCTGCACGATGAGCTGCTTCCGCCCGGGCACTATTGGCTGGCCAGGGATGGCGACACCCTCGCGGGCTTCGCGATGAACCTCTCCAGGGCCGAGAGCGACCTGCGTTGCATGGATGCGCAAGCCTTGCGCGAGGCGCTCGCCCAGCACGGCCTGAAGACCTTCGACGTCATGGAGTCCACCGGTGATCTTTCGCTACGTTTGGCCGGGTTCGGCAAGGCGTCATCGCTATGGAAATGGCTCATCGCCTTCGCCTTGCTGATGCTGATCGCCGAGACCCTGCTGTTGAGCGCCAAGCGATGACCGACGTGATCCTTCGCCGTGCCCACGTGGTGGACCCTGGTGGGCCGCACCACGAAGAGGAAACCGATGTGCTGGTGAGGAATGGCAACGTGGAGCGCGTGGGCAAGGGCCTGCGCGCACCGGGCGCCACGGAGCTGCGCATGGACGGCCTGCACGTGAGCCCTGGATGGATGGACCTGCGCGCGCACTTCCGCGATCCCGGCGAGGAATGGAAAGCGGGCATCGCCAACGGGCTCGATGCCGCCGCGGCTGGCGGGTTCACCGCGGTCTGCGCGCTGCCCACCACGCAACCCATCACCGATGGCCAGGCCAACGTGGCCCACATGCTGCGACGCGCGCAGGGCCACGCGGTGCGCCTGTTGCCACTGGGCGCCATCACCCAGGGCGCCGAAGGAAAACGGTTGGCGGAACTGCACGACATGCGGCAGGCGGGCGCGGTCGGCTTCACCGATGACGTGCGCGCGATCCGCGATGCGCGACTGATGAGCATCGCGCTTCAGTACAGCGCTGGCCTGCCGGGCGGAGCGCCACCGATCATGGTGCTGCCCTTGGATCCCGATCTGGCGCATGGCGGCATCATGCACGAAGGGCCCATGAGCGCGCGGCTGGGGCTCCGTGGAATTCCTGCCGAGGCCGAAGCGCTACATCGCCCTGCTCGAATACGCCGGCGGGCACCTGCATGCCGCCGCCATCAGCACCTCGCAAGCGGTGAACCTGGTGCGGCAGGCCAAGGCGCGCAAGCTGCGCATCACCGCTTCGGTGGCCGCGCATCACTTGCTCCTCGACGATGCCTGCCTGCGAGGCTTCGAGAGTTGTTACAAGGTGCTGCCTCCGCTTCGCGACGCATCGCACATCGAGGCGCTGCACCAAGGGGTGAAGGACGGCACCATTGACGCGATCGTGAGCGATCA
>CAZFBP010000161.1:0-7505 GCA_964517255.1 uncultured Chryseobacterium sp. | reverse complement strand
TGGGCGGCCAGTTCCGGCTGTGGAAACAGCGTTCAGCCAGTCGTTGAGCGGCGCACGAGAACAGGCGGGAATCGCATCAGTTGTTCGGATCGCGCACTATCGATCCAGATCGCATAGCACACGATGAAGGCCGGGCCCATCTCCGAGATGTCCATTCATACGGCCGTGCCCAAATGGAAGGAGGTGCCGAAGAGGATGGGAGGCAGTCACAGCTTGCGAAGCCATACGGCGATGGGGAAGCTGAGTTGGAAGAACAGCACGCCCCAAGAGACGAGGCATGCAGCCGCTGGGAACGAAGCGATCCAGGGCCGACTGAAGGCCTGATCCGTAGCGGCGATGCTGAGGGCGGCGCCATCGAGCGAATGCGTGCCGGTGTGCTTGGGCAGCGCCGTTGCAGAATACGCCAGCAGCAATTGGAGCCTGATGGCCTAAAGGCCGAGAACCGCGCGCGCTCGGAACGCATGGCCTGCATGGTGGGCGCATCCGGGGCCACGCCTTCAGCCAGTGCCCGCTGCACGTCCCGCGCGATGGACTGCGCCATGTGCCGGTCGAGATATCCATTGCCTTGCCGAAGAAATGAACGCCACTCCTCCTCGCCGACCTTCACCTCCACCTTACCGCACAACCGCGGATCGGGCACGAAGAGCCGCCATTGCTGGTGAAAGCGCGACGCGCGATGAGCTGGCCGGGCACGCACAGCTGCTCCGGGGCCAACTGGCCCAGGATCGTGCAGAACGCGAGCAGCAACGTGCGCATCGCCTCGATGCCGATCAATGACCGCTTGCACGGGTCTTCCATCCCGGTGAAGTCCGGAGAAGTGATCCAACTACCGGGCGACTACCCACGTCGTGGAGCGCCGTGCCCCCGAAGGCGAGACCACGCCGACCACGTAAAGACCTGCGGCGAGGCACATGTTCGAAAGACGCCACTCGGTGCTCCCTGCTGGAAGCTGTTCGGTCCGCAAGACCCTGCCTGAAGCATCGTGGAGCATGAGTGCGCAACCCTCAGGCAAAGGCATGCTGAAGCGTGCCAGGCACCACTCACCTCCGGCATCACTCGAGACGGACAACTGCGGCACCATGCTCACGGGCGGCATGGAAGTGGTCAGGCATCCCTCGGCATGCGGGATCACGCGCACATCGTCCACATACATGTAGGCCGTTGGGCTTAGGGCAAGGGGATCCATGACGACAGGTGTGCTGCTTGCCTGATCGAGGAAGTTGCCGATAATGAGATACTGGTAGGCCGAATCGGGCACGTAAACACCCTCGACCAATATCCAGTTCGTGGTGTCCATCGGCAAATCGGCGAGGTAGAGCGCGCTCTGGTTATCGGGCGCAGGTGGAATCGCGATGGAGTCGAAGGGCTGCATGGTGAAGCGCATCCCGATGCCGCGGACGAGGTATCGGAAGTTGAGCCATGAGTCGGCGCCGATCAACGTGGCGGAGGTCCGGAACGATAGGCAATAGGGCATGCCAGGCTCCATGGGTTGAAGGAGCGGCACGCCAATGAACTCACGGTGCCTTTCCGGCGGCATGCCTGTGATCGGCGTATCGGCGTAAACGATGATGCCCGCAAAGGCCTCGCCCTCGAAGGCGGCCTGGTAACCGGTCGCGTTGGCAGGCACACCCATGGTGGGCACCCCTCCCGGCACGGATGGTGGTGCGCAGGCGTGGTAGTAGTCAGGAGTAAGGCCGTTCTTCTGCCATCCGATCACGCGGTGGAACCGGTCGAAATCATCGGGGCAAGACGTATGCGCCTCGAAGCCTGCATTGGGAATGAGATTCTGCGCATAGCAGGCCATGGACCGCAGGCAGCAGATCAAGATCGCAAGGAAGAATGCGGGCAACCCGTGCATGGCCCAAATGTACCCGGCCACGCGCCATTCCGTGCGACCTGCCTTGGTGAACCGCAGTTCGGCCATGGCGGAGCGACCCGGAATCCCTGAGAGGAAGAGCTGCGATCCGCTACGCACCTTTACGGCCCGCCTTCGCTTTCGGGCCTCGGCGCACAGAGCACCCGCATGAATTGCAACGACCCCTCTCTCCGTTCCTGGCTCCCTGTTCCTGCCGGCAGCGACTTCCCCATCCAGAACATCCCCTTCGGTGTGGGAGAGCGCCTGGGAGGTGGAGACGTGGTCACGCTAACGCGCGTGGGAGACACCTGCATCGACCTGAGCGTGCTGCACGAAGCAGGCTTGCTCGCGCATGAGGATCTGGAGGCCGACATGCTGATGTACCAGTCGTTGAATGCGCTGATCCAGACAGGGATGGAGCTTCCCAGTTATCTGCGGGATCGCTTATCGGACCTGCTGCGGCACGACAACCCTGAGCTCCGGGACCATGCGAGGGTCCGCGATGCTGCGCTCATCAGTGTGAGCCGGCTCGAAATGCAGATGCCCTTCGCCATCGGCGACTACACCGATTTCTACAGCAGCCGCCAGCATGCCTACAACGTGGGCTGCATGTTCCGCGATCCGGCGAATGCGCTGCTCCCGAACTGGCTCCACCTGCCCGTGGGCTACCACGGCCGCGCCAGCAGCATCATTCCCAGCGGGCAGAGCATTCATCGCCCGTGCGGGCAGTACAAGCCAGGCCCCGATGCCGCGCCGGTCTTCGGTCCCACGCGCCAACTCGACTTCGAGTTGGAAGTGGGCTTCTTCACCCACAATGGCAAGCCGCTCGGCCAGCGCATCAGCACGGCAGAAGCAGAGGATCACATCTTCGGTTTGGCGCTCTTCAACGATTGGAGCGCGCGCGATCTGCAAGCGTGGGAATACGTTCCGCTCGGTCCCTTCCTCGGGAAGAACTTCGCCTCGTCCATCTCGCCCTGGGTGGTGACGCTTGATGCGATGGAGCCTTTCCGTGTGGCCGGCCCGGTGCAAGAGCCCGCTGTGCTCCCCTACCTGCAGTACAGCGGCCACAAGCATTACGACATCAAGCTCGAAGTGGCGATCCGCACCGCAAGCGGAACTGAGACCGTGATCTGCCGCAGCAATTTCCGGAACCAGTACTGGAACATGGCGCAGCAGCTGGCGCACCACACGGTGAACGGCTGCAACGTGCGCGCCGGCGACTTCATGGCCAGCGGCACCATCAGCGGCGAGGCGCCGGACAGCTACGGCAGCATGCTTGAACTGGCGTGGAAGGGCACCAGGCCCGTGACGCTGAACGATGGCACGGAACGCAAATTCATCGAGGACGGCGACACGGTGATCATGCGCGGCTACTGCGAGAAGGAAGGCCTGCGGATCGGCTTCGGCGAGGTGCGTTCCACGGTGCTTCCAGCGCTGCCTTACTGAACCTGCGACAGCGCGCTACTTTTGGGGGCATGGATTTCTTCGTGCCCTACATGGAGCAGATCACGGCCCTGTGCAAGAAGCATCACGTTAAGAGCCTGCATGCCTTCGGCTCGTCGGCGCGAGGCGACATGAAGCCCACCAGCGACGTGGACCTGCTGCTTGAACTGCCATTAGAGGACCCTCATTCGTTCAGCGATCACTACTGGGCGCTGGAGGAGGGCCTCAAAGCGCTGTTCCATCGTGAGGTGGACCTGGTCTCTAAGCGTGCGCTGAGGAACAAGTACTTCATACAGGAACTGGAGCAGTCGAAAGTCGCCCTGTATGAAGCCTGAAGTGCTCACCGCGCTCGAGAACATCCGGCTCGCCATCGAAGAGATCGAGCGGTACGTGCGGTACCGCGAAGGTTATGAGGCCTTCCTGCAGCATCGCGAATCGCAGGTGATGGCCGAGCGTTTCATCATGGTGATCGGCGAGGGAATCGTCCGTGTAAAGACGCACGCGCCTGAAACCCCCATCACGGATGCACCGCAGATCAGAGGCACGCGGAACAGGCTCGTGCATGATTACGACCAGATCGATCAAGGCGCGGTGTTCAATGTGCTCGTGCGCCACATCCCGATCCGAAAGCCGAGGTGGAAGCCCTCCTGAAGCAGCATGGATAAGGCAAGCGAACAGCCCACCGCAGTGCCGGATGCGCCCCAGCCGCACGTGATCGACGCGGCCGCCGAGCGCTCGGAGATCCTGCGCCGCTACCGCACGCTGCTGCGGGCCTTCAAGGGCGACCGCACGGCGGAGGACACGCGCGTGATCCGCAAGGCCTTCAACATCGCCGTGGAGGCGCACAAGGAGCAGCGGCGCAAGAGCGGCGAGCCCTACATCTACCACCCCATCGCCGTGGCGCGCATCTGTGCCGAGGAGATCGGCCTGGGCACCACCAGCGTGGTGGCGGCCCTGCTGCATGACACCGTGGAGGACACCGACCTCACGTTGGAGGACGTGAAGGACCTCTTCGGCCCCACGGTGGCCACCATCATCGACGGTCTCACCAAGATCAGCGGGCTGCAGTTCGCCACGGACAGCATACAGGCCGAGAACTTCCGCAAGGTGCTGCTCACCCTGGCGCAGGACGTGCGCGTGATCCTGGTGAAGCTGGCTGACCGCCTGCACAACATGCGCACCCTCGATCACCAGCCGCGCGACAAGCAGCTGAAGATCGCCAGCGAGACCCTCTACCTCTACGCGCCCCTCGCCCACCGACTGGGCCTGTACTCCATCAAGAGCGAATTGGAGGATCTCTCGCTCAAATTCAAGGAGCCCGAGGTGTACGCCGAGATCAGCCAGAAGCTCAAGAAGGGCGAGGCCGTGCGGCGGCGCTTCATCAACAGCTTCGTGGTGCCCATCAGGCGCGCGCTCGACCGCGAGCAATTCAGCTACGAGGTGAAGGGGCGGCCCAAGAGCGTGCACAGCATCTACAGCAAGATGCTGAAGAAGAACGTGGCCTTCGAGGAGGTGTACGACGTTTTCGCCATCCGCATCATCATCGAGACGAAGCAGGAGCTGGAGAAGGCCGATTGCTGGAAGGTGTACAGCATCGTCACCGACTACTACCAGCCCAACCCCGACCGCCTGCGCGATTGGATCAGCCTGCCCAAGGCCAACGGCTATGAGAGCCTGCACACCACCGTGATGAGCCCCGGCGGCCGCTGGGTGGAAGTGCAGATCCGCAGCCGTCGCATGGACGAGATCGCCGAAATGGGCCTGGCCGCGCACTACCGCTACAAGGACGACCAGGAGCACGCCAGCGCGCTCGATGCCTGGCTCAACCGCATCCGCGAGGTGCTCGACGACCCCACCACCGACGCGATCGACTTCGTGAACGAGTTCAAGCTGAACCTCTTCAGCGACGAGATCGTGGTCTTCACCCCGAAAGGCGAGATGCGCAACCTGCCCGCAGGCGCCACCGCCCTCGACTTCGCCTTCGACATACACACGCAGATCGGGCGGCAGTGCATCGGCGCCAAGGTGAACCATAGGCTCGTGCCCCTGAGCCACCCCCTCAAGGGCGGCGACCAGATCGAGATCATCACCAGCAAGAAGCAGCAGCCCAAGGAGGACTGGCTGGGCTACGTGAAGACCGCCAAGGCCCGCCACAAGATCAAGCAGAGCCTGCGCGAGCTCCGGAAGAAACTCGCCGTGGTGGGCCGAGAGCAGCTGCAGCGCGTGCTGCGCAAGTGGGGCGCCAAGGCCGACGGGCCCAACACCAACGCCCTCATCGAGCACTTCGGCAGCCGAAGCGCCATGGACCTATACTACCAGGTGGCTCGTGGGAAGCACCTGTTGGAGAAGATCGAGGGCGTACAGGTGAAGAGCGGCCGGCTGCACCTGCCCAAGGCGCCCCGCATGCCCGATGAGCGCAGCTTGGAAGAGGTGGTCTCCGAGATCCGCGGCAGCGCGCCCGGCGCGCTGCTCATCGGCGACGACCTGCAGCGGATCGATTACCAGCTGAGCAAGTGCTGCAACCCCATCGCCGGCGACGACGTCTTCGGCTTCATCACCGTGGGCGAGGGCATCAAGATCCACCGCGTGAACTGCCCGAACGCCGTGCAGCTCATGAGCAACTTCGCCTACCGCATCGTGAAGGCCCGCTGGAAGGGCAAGGAGAACATCGAGTTCCTGGCCGGCATCGCCTTCAGCGGCATCGACGACGTGGGCCTGGTGAACAAGATCACCACCATCATCAGCCACGAGCACAACGTGAACATGCGCGCCATCAGCTTCGAGAGCCACGATGGCGTCTTCGAGGGCAAGGTGATGGCCTACGTGCACGACACCGACCACCTCAACGCCTTGATCGAGAAGCTCCGGCGCGTGCGCGGCGTGCGCAACGTGGAGCGCGTGGATCACTAGCCCGCGCGCGCCACGCTGCCTACATTTGCGCGTCGCGGCAGGAACGGGCCGCACGGCGATCATGACAACGGCCGAGCAGCAAGCCAGCGCCCACCGCATCTTCACCGAGTACCTTCTGCGCAAGGGGCACCGCAAGACCTCCGAGCGCTTCGCCATCCTCAACGAGGTGTACGCGCACGAAGGCCACTTCGACATCGAGCGGCTCTACGACCGCATGAAGACCAAGAAGTACCGCGTGAGCCGCGCCACCCTCTACAACACCATGGACCTGCTGCTGGATTGCGACCTGGTGCGCCGGCACCGCTTCACCCCGGATCGCAGCAGCTTCGAGAAGGCCCACGCCTACCGCCAGCACGACCACCTGATCTGCGACCGATGCGGAAGCCTCACCGAGTTCTGCGACCCGCGCATCCAGCAGATCAAGAACACCGTGGCCGAGGTCACCGGGTTCCAGCCCGGCCGCCACGCCCTGCACATCCACGGCCTCTGCGCCGCCTGCCTCGCCAATAGAAAATCCCATGAACGTGACTGAACGCCCCGCATTCGACCTCTCCATCTCGCACCAGGAGGGCATCCCTGTCTTCCACATGATCGGCCGCCTCATGGATCAGCAGCAAGCCGACCGCCTGATGGAAGCCTTGAATGCCGAATTGGGCAAAGGGCCGGCATCCGTGGTGCTCGACATGAGCGACCTCCAGTACATGAACAGCACGGGGCTCAACATCCTCATCAGCGTGCTCACCACCACGCGCAACAAGGGCGGCGACACCCTCATCGCAGGCGTGAGCCACAGCGTGCGCCAGCTCTTCGTGGTCACCAAGCTCGATTCGGTCTTCATCCTCACTGCCTCGGTGGAAGAGGCCATCGCCAAACTGAAAGGCTAGCATGGCCGCGCGCATGGATGTGCTGCTCGGCGCGCAATGGGGCGACGAGGGCAAGGGCAAGGTCGTTGACGTGATCGCCCCGCGCTACGAGGTGATCGCCCGGTTCCAAGGCGGGCCCAACGCCGGCCACACCCTGCTCTTCGAAGGGCACAAGCACGTGCTGCACACCATCCCCAGCGGCGTGTTCCGCGCCGGCACGGTGAACCTTGTGGGCAATGGCGTGGTGGTTGATCCCGTGATCTTCCTCAAGGAAGTGCGCGCGCTCGAGGCCGTTGGTGTGGATGTGCGTGAGACGTTGTTAATCTCGCGCCGCGCGCACCTGATCCTGCCCACGCACCGCGCCCTCGATGCCGCCAGCGAGGCCGACAAGGGCAAGGCCAAGATCGGAAGCACGCTCAAGGGCATCGGGCCGA
>CAZFBP010000160.1:0-7530 GCA_964517255.1 uncultured Chryseobacterium sp. | reverse complement strand
GAATGGGCGATGGAGCTGCGTGAGCGCGGAGTGGATCCCGAGACAATGGCCCTTACGCCGCGCCAGCAGGAGGTGCTCGCCATCTTCGACCGGCGAAAGGCCGCCAACGCCCACAAGATGACGATGCCGCCCGTGTGCTTGATTCCGGCCGAGCTGATGCGTTGATCAACCGCGGCGATTGCGGCGCAGGAGCGAATCCACTGGCGAGATGCGCATGTTGAAGCGCCGCACATAGAAGAGCCGGAAGTTGCCCACGCTCCAGCCATAGACCGCTCCGGGTTCCAGCAGGGTCTGGCTCTGCTCATTCACGTACGAGAGGCCCACGCACCTGCGCCGATCGTTGTAGCCGGCGGCCACGCGGGCCTGGCTGCGCACATTGGGCGACCATGCGACCTGGCGGGAATACTCCTCCGGGTCCTTCACCCATGACACGCTGCGCACGGCCCCGAAGCCCAAGCTGGCCGAGATCGAGAAGTAGAGCCTGCCGAGGATCACAAAGGTGTGCGCGTATCCGCCCATGGTCCCGAACTCGATCTGCTCGATGCGCCTGAAGCGGAGCGGAGCGCGCCACAGGCTGTCAATCGCATCGGGCACCGCCGGGCGCTGCGCGCGCATGCCTTGGTACACCAGGTGGCCGCCCACCAGCCAGGAGCCCGCGCTCCGGCGCTGCCACGCATCCTGGTTGAAGGCGGCCCGGTAACTGAACCGGTCATTGCTCACGATGTGCAGCACCGTTGCGCCGAGGTTGCGCTGCCCCATATCGGGCCGCAGGCGCTCATCGCGCATGGCCCTGGCATAGCTCGAATCGCCCGCTTCCGATGCGAAAGAGAGCTGATCGATGTAGTAGCCGCGATAATCCTGCGCGAAGACATTGGTGGCGAAGCGCCGGCCGAAAAGGTTGGCCTGCGCATCCAGGTAGCGGGTGTTGCCGCGCAGGCTGTCGTCGCGGTTCAGGGCCGGCACCCCCACCGCGATATTGAGCGTGATGGCACGGTAGCTCACGCCCGCGCCGAAGTTCACGTTGGTATTGGGGCGGTATGTGATGTGGCTGACCGCGCGATTGTCATCGATGGCCATGGAGTTGAACTTATTGCTCAAGAAGAGGCGGCCCGTGACTTGGTGGGTGAGGTCCACCACGTAGGTGCTGTCGAAACCATTGTTCGAGCCGCTCGCCGCAGCCTCCTGAGAGGAGACCTTGGTCACTGCCGCCAGCGCGAGCGCGAGCATCAGGGCGCGTAGGGCACGCAGCATGGCCGGCAAAGGTGCGTCGCAGAAGACACGCTGAAGGATGTGGATGGCGTCGCGCACCTCCGGTTGCCTTGCCAAGCCATTCGTCTTGCGGATATGTTCAGCGACCATCCTGCTCCTGCTCGTTCACGCGCGCGCCCAGGCGCAGGACACCATCTTCTACATGAGCGGCCCCGCGATTGCTGCAACCGTGGAAGAAATCGGGTCGAAGACCGTTCGCTACAAGACATGGTCCGGCGAGAACCCGGTGCAGGTCACCGTGGAGAATGAGGAACTTGCGCGGATCCGGCTCCAGAGCGGCCAGGAGTTCGTCATCACGGCCCTATCCACCGCCCGGGTGGATGAGCGCCTGATGGCACACAAGCAATGCATCACGTTCGATGTGCTGGCGCCCGCGTCGAATCACGCCGCGATAGGCTACGAACGGCAGATCGGCCCGCGCACCAGATTCCACGTGAAGCTGGGCTACGTCGGCCTCATGAGGGTGGAAGAGTACAGACAGCTGTTCAATTCGCAGGGCGGATTGCTCAAGGTGGGCCTGAAACTCCGGATGCGCAGTTTCCTCGCGAGATTCTCTCCGCTCGTGGTCACCGGCAAGATGATGTAGGGCTGCGCGTTCTGAGTGATCACTTCAGCACCTCGTCGAGCAAGCGCTGCATCACGCTGCCACCGAAGAGCACATTCACGCCAAGGCCCACGTTGAAGGCCGGCTCCACCGGGTAGCGCACGCGCGGCACATCGCTTTCGGTGACGCGCAGGCTCTGCGCGAGGGCATAGCCCACATCCGCGCGCACCTGCAACGTCCTGCTCACCCGGTGCCGCAGGTTCAGGAAGGCGCGCATCGATCCATGATTCAGGTTGGCGCGTTCGTCCTGCCAATCAATACCGCTGCGGAAGCCATCGGCGGTGATGCCCGCCAGGACGCGCGTGCCCGCCTTGGGCCGGTAGCCGATGCCCACCTGTGCCGGCAGCATGTACTGGAACGACCAATCGCCTCCCAGCGGCGCGACTCCACCGATGAACGGAATGGGCAGCACGAGCCGATCGGCATAGCTGAAGGCCAGTCCATAGTAGAACTGCTTCCGGAGCCCCTTCAGGTGCCACTTGCCCACGACGCCGTTGAAGCGCGGCACTGCGGAATCGAGGGTGCGGACCTCTTCGCTCACATTCACGTTGGCGCTCCAGAACAGCACACGGCGCTTGCGCGTGAGGTGCACGCCCATGAGTCCGGCGCTCGCTGAGTACAGATCGCGCACCTGCACGCTGTCGAAGCCGATCCGCACCTGCCTGGCTCCTGCGCGCACGCTGCCAAGCAATTGCCTCGCTTCGATGCGCACGCTGTTGGCCAGCATCTCGCCAGGTCCACGCGCCGCGGTGTCCAGCTCGAAGCCCACCTTGAATCGCGAGGTGAGCGGGAAGGTGAGCACCGCGGTTCCTTCACCGTTGCTGAATCCCCCGGTGGTGTCGCGGAAGCCAGACTCAGGCTGATAGCGTGCCTCGACCCGTAACCGCGGACGGAAGACCTGCTCGAACTGCTCAAGGTCGAAGCTCTGCGCGGCAGCCCCGGCACACGAGTGCAAGGCCATCACGAATAGGAAGCCGCGACCGCACCACATCATTCCACTCGATGCTGCTGTCTTCCGCGGCGCGTGATCAGGCACCGCGCGAATGAACGATGGCCGGATGGCACCTGCAACATGAACTGGCCGGATGGGCGCGCGCAAGGACGCGATTGCTGCAAATCGCTTGCTTTGGTTCACTCCGGAAGAAATGCAACGGGCGCTCGTTTCCAGTTCCATGCTACTCGCGTGCATCCAATTGAACGCGCAGGCCATCCGTGGGAGTGTTTCCGACGCCGAGAGTTTGATCGGACTCCCCGGAGCGACCGTTGTCGTCCTCGGCAGCGACCCGATCATCGGAACGGTGACAGACACACTAGGTCTGTTCACCCTGAGGGGCGTTCCATTGGGCCGAACCGCGCTGCACGTGCGCATGCTCGGCTACGAGGATCAACTGCTGAACGGCCTCGTGCTCACCAGCGCCAAGGACCTGGAGGTCACGGTAAGGCTGCAGAGCGCGCTCACTGAATTGGGCGAAGTGGAGATCATGGGCGATCGCGCGGGCGAAGTGCGCAACGAGATGGCGTTGCTGAGCGCTCGGCAATTCAGCGTGGAAGAGACGGACCGCTATGCCGGAAGCCGCGGCGATCCCGGTCGCATGGCGAGCAATTTCGCCGGGGTGCAAGGCGCAGACGACAGCCGAAACGACATCGTGATCCGCGGCAACAGCCCCATGGGCGTGCTCTGGCGCTTCGAGGGCGTGAACATCCCCAATCCGAACCACTTCGCCATACCCGGCACCGGCGGGGGACCCGTCACCATCCTCAACAACAAATACCTCGCGAACTCCGACTTCTTCACCGGTGCCTTCCCCGCTGAATTCGGCAACGCCACCGCCGGCGTCTTCGACCTGCGCATGCGCAATGGCAATGCGGACAAACACGAGTTCGCGGCGCAGCTCGGCTTCCTCGGCACCGAATTGATGGCCGAAGGGCCATTGAGCAAGAAGCGCCGTTCGAGCTACTTGGTGAGCTATCGCTACAGCACCTTGCGGCTCTTCGGATTCATGGGCATCCGCATCGGCACCGACGCCATTCCGCAATACCAGGATGCCGCCTTCCGCTTCCACTTCCCCAGCAAGAAAGGCTCGGTATCGCTCTGGGGCATCGGCGGCAGCAGCAAGATCGACATCGTGATCAGCGATCAGGCGACGCCCGACACCGCAACCCTGATCTACGGCGAGAACGACCGCGACCAGTACTTCCGCTCGCGCATGGGCGCCGTGGGCCTCACCGCCACACGCACGCTGAACGAGAACACTTACATGAAGGCCACGCTCGCGGTCAGCGGCCAGGGCATCCACTCAGGTCACGATTACGTGTACCGCCGTGTGGAAGGCGGCCGATTCGTGGTGGACAGCCTGCCGCCACTTCTTCGCTACAGCTTCAGCGAGAACAAAGCGATGCTCTCCGTATTCGCAAACCGCAAGCTGGGCAGGCGCGCCACCCTTCGCATCGGCGTGAACACGGAGCAGCAATGGGCCGCCTACCTCGATAGTGCGCGAGCGATCATCCTTGCGGCTGTGGATGAAGACCCGAACACCTTGGGAACCTGGCGTGTGCGATGGGATGCGCGCGTGAGCGCCGTGCAACTGCAGCCCTACGCGCAAGTGCGGCATCGCTTCAACGAACAGTGGACCGCCACGCTCGGTATCACCTCCCTCTACAACTCGATCAATACGAACAGCTTCTCGCCCATCGAGCCGCGCTTCGGCATCTCCTATGCGCCCGACACGCGGCAGCGCATCTCCGCTGGCTACGGCCTGCACTCGCAGATGCAACCGGGCTACTTGCTCTTCTATGGCGCCACCACCAGCGGCCGCGACCCGCAGGAGCAGAACACCGGTATCGGCCCCACGCGCACGCATCATGGAGTGCTGGGCTATGAGCGCCGCTTGGGCCAGCGCGTGCGCATGAAAGTGGAGGCCTACTACCAATGGCTCTTCGACGTGCCGGTGAGCGTGGCATCCTCCTCCTTCTCCTTCGTGAACACCGGCGCGGGCTTCGAGCGCTTCTTCCCAGATAGCCTGCACAACAAAGGGAACGGTTACAACCAAGGGATCGAGCTCACGCTTGAGCACGCCTTCACCAAGGGCTGGTACGGCCTCTTCACCGCATCACTCTTCGACGCGCGTTACCGCGGCAGCGATGGCGTCTGGCGCAACACCTCCTTCAATGGCCGCAATGCCTTCAACCTGGTGCTGGCGCGCGAGTTCACCACCGCGAAGAAGTCGGTGATCAGCATCGGCACCAAGTTCACCTGCGCCGGTGGCCGCTGGTACGGCCCGGTTGATCGCGAGGCGAGCGCCGCCGCGCAGGAGGTGGTGTATGTGGACAGCCTGGTGAACACACTGCAGTTCCGCCCCTACTTCCGCGCCGACCTGAAACTCGGCTACCGCTGGAACAGGCCGAAGGTGATGCATGAAATGGGCCTCGACCTGGTGAACGTGACCGGCCAGCAGAACATCCTCACGCTCACGTATGCGCCCGATCATCCGAGCGGCGATCCCATCCGTGAGGAGTACCAGCTGGGCTTTTTGCCGCTGTTCTATTACAAGGTGGAGTTCTGAGGGGATGGTCCCCAAAGGGGGGAACTGGAGGTAATGGAGGTCATGGAGGTGCGCTAGGGTCACCTTTCTTCGTTGTGGCCATCAAGGGTGTAAGACGGTCAAGCAATGGACGATCAGCGGATCATCGAGCTCATCCAAGCGGGCAAGGACCAGGAGGCATTCAAGGCCCTCTACGCCTACTTGCCCAAGGTGGAACACCTCGTGCGGCAGAACAGCGGCCGCAGTGGCGATGCCAAGGACATCTTCCAGGATGCCCTCATCATCTTCCACCGGCGTGTGCGCAGCGAAGGCTTCGCGCTCACCAGCGGCATCGGCACCTTCCTCTTCGCGGTATGCCGCAACCTGTGGCGCGAAGAACTGCGCCGCCGGAACAAGGCCATGAGCGAATGGAAACTCGATGATGAAGCCGATGAACCCGCCGACCTCACCTCCTTGCTCGCGCGGGAAGCCGAGTACAAGCAGGCGGAGAAGGCGCTGAAGTCGCTCGGTACGAAATGCGTGGATGTGCTCATCCGCTTCTATGTGAAGCACGAGCCGCTCGCGCAAATCGCCAAGGCACTGGGCTTCTCCGGTGAAGGCGCGGCGAAGACGCGCAAGTACAAGTGCCTGGAGGAAGCCCGCAATCGCTATCGTCACCTTGTTCAAACGACCGTCGCTACCATACAATACCCTTGACCATGCGCGACGAACTGCACTTGATGGAATTGGTGGACCGCTACCTCGATGGGTCCATGAACACGGAGGAACGCGCGGTATTCGAGGCGCGGGCGAAGAGCAGCGGCGCTCTGCGTGAGTTGATCGAGGACCAGCGCGCGCTGCGCGAAGGTGTTGCGCGAACCCATGTGCGCGCAGCGGCGATGAAAGCGTACCGCTCCTATCGCTTCGGGAAGCCGGGGCCGTGGATCAAAGGTGCGGTGGTGGTGGCGGTGATCGGCATCACGGCGGCTGTGCTGATGCTGAAGCACGAGGCACCAATGCACAACGAGCATGGCGATGCAGGGGCAGCGAGCATTGAAGAGTCCATCGCCGCGACAGAAGACGCTTTGCTTCCGCTCGTGATCAACGTGGACACGCGGCGCGATACCACCGTGCTCAGCCCGGGCGGCATCGTACTCGACGTCCCGCGCGGTTGTTTCACCGACAGCCTCGGCCGCACCATCATCGGTCCCGTCCAGGTGACCTTGAAGGAGGCGCTCACGGCCATCGACATCATCAAGGCGGGCCTGAGCACCATGAGCGGCGACACGCTGCTTGAGACGGGCGGCATGTTCCACATCGACGCGCGGATGGATGGCCGTGTAGTGCGCATCGATCCGAGCAAGCCCATCACGGCGATGGTTCCGGCGCGCAGCGATCAGCAGGGCATGATGCTCTATCGCGGCGAAGAGCTGCCCGATGGCCGCATCGATTGGCGCGACCCGCAACCGCTGAAGAAATCGCTGGTGCCGGTGGACATCACCACGCTCAATTTCTACCCGCCGGGCTATGAGCAGAAGCTGGCGGAGTTGGGGCAGGATGTGGAGAGGAAGGCGTTCAGGGATAGTTTGTATTGGTCGTTCGCGAGTCTGATTCGCAGCGCTTCGCAGTGGGAGACGATGGACTTCCGGGCCAATGCTGATTCCGCCCAAAGTTTCGTCACCTACAGCAGCAGGAACAGCATTGACCCCGCCAAGGTGAAGACCATTTGGCAGCCGCGCTTCAACGGCACCAACCTGGCCACGCGTGAATTCGAGGAGCGCATGCGGGCGATCCACGGTACCTGCGACAATGATGTGCTCGACCTCTACGCGAAGAACTTGGACAAGGACCTGAGCGAATTGGATGCGCGGGCGGCGCGCGGAGGTCACAGCGCATTCACGGCTTTCTCGAAACGCAACGACGGCAAAGTGGACTTGCCCAAGCACGCCGCAGAACGGTTGCGCGCGGTGTATGAGAATTGGAGTCGTGCCGAAGCCGAGGCGATACGCAAGGCGCAGGAGAAATTCTGGGCCGAGAAGACGAAGGAAGATGAGGCCGCCAACCAGCGCCGCGCACAGCAGAGCAATCAAGAATTCGCGCGCCAATCAGAGCTCTTCCGCCGCGAGTACGAAGCCA
>CAZFBP010000159.1:0-7549 GCA_964517255.1 uncultured Chryseobacterium sp. | reverse complement strand
TGTATATTTGCGCCATGGATCCCATACGGAACCCGTTCGCGCCAGGTGCTGGAACGCAGCCACCCGAGCTCGTGGGGCGTGATGAGTTGCTGGAGACGATGCGCATCGCGATTGCCCGCACACGATTGGGTAATCCAGCTAAGAGTCTCATGCTCGTTGGGTTGCGGGGAGTTGGCAAGACGGTTCTCTTGGACCGCATGAGGGATCTCGTCGAGGAGGAAGGAGACCTAGCGTTGCGTATCGAGGCTCCAGAGGGTCGTTCGCTGCCTGCCATTCTAGCGCCACAACTTCGGCAGGCTCTGTTGAAACTGTCCCGCGTGGAGAAGGCTCGTGATCTTGCACAACGTGCGCTGCGCGGACTAGCCGGCTTCGCCAAGGCCCTGAAGGTGAAATACGGCGACATAGAAGTGGGCTTCGATCAGGAACCGGAGCCAGGGCTGGCAGATAACGGTGACCTTGAGCATGACCTCCAAGCGTTGTTCGAGGCGGTTGGCAGGGCAGCTCATCAGGGAGGTCTCGCCGTGGTGCTCTTCATCGACGAGCTGCAGTATGTCGCAGAGGAGCAGTTGGCGGCCCTGATCACAGCCATGCATCGGACCGCACAGCGGCGATTGCCAGTTCTGTTGGTAGGGGCTGGCCTTCCCCAATTGCGCGGCCGTATGGGGGAAGCGAAGTCCTATGCCGAGCGGCTTTTCGACTTTCCCGAGGTGGGCCCGCTGCCTCGCAAGGATGCATTCGACGCGATCAGGATTCCCGTGGTGGAGCAAGGCGCGGCCATAGAAGAGCAGGCATTGGACTTGATCTTCAAGAAGACGGAGGGGTATCCTTATTTTGTCCAGGAGTGGGGAAAGCATGCATGGGATGTCGCCGGGAGGTCGCCAATCACCTGCGACGATGTTAGCCGTGCCACGGAAAGCACCATTGCAGCGCTCGACGAGAGTTTCTTCCGCGTGCGGTTCGATCGATTGACGCCAGCCGAAAAACGCTACCTCAGAGCCATGTCTGAATTAGGTCCAGGCCCACACCGCTCCGGTGACATCGCCGAACAACTCGGTGTGGAGGTGACCTCGCTTGGGCCGAGGCGCGCCAGCCGCATCAACAAGGGAATGATTTGGAGTCCAAGTCATGGCGACACAGCCTTCACCGTGCCTTTGTTCGATGCCTTCATGCTCCGTGCAATCCCTGAGTTCTAGGTAGGACTTCGCCGAGTTGCGGATCACCGAGGCGAACGAGCATGATCGGCTAGCCATGCCGGTCAAGCGTCGTCGCCGCCACTCCACTTGCGCTTCCGGCAGGTTCTGGAAATAATCAGCCAGCAACTTGCACTGGCTCGCATCGTGCCTCGCCGTGCTGTGCATCCAGGTGGTGGATGGCAACGGCATCTCGCCTCCGCTGACAAGCTCAGACGCCTCGTCCACGAAGTGGGCGCGTTGCTGCCCGCTCATCACTGACCACCGGGACAGAGCACCTTCTTCGCGGGCCTCATTGATGTGCTGCTGCATCCACCAGTTCGCCGGGGTGATGTTCACGTACCACGGATAGCGCGGCTGTCCGATATGGCAATCGTATCAGGCCTCGCGGAGCAGCGCGGCCACATCCGCAGGGGAGTGCGTGACGGCGTTGATGTCCTTACCCGCGTCGAGGGGCCCTTCGGTTCGCGTGGGTCGAACGAGCCGAGCGCTGATCAGCACGCCGAGGGCGATCCACTTCCAGCGCGTCATCGCTTGTCAATCTGAAGGATGATCGCCATCGCGTTGGATTTCGTTGGCGCCACGGCGCCGAACGTCTCGCCGGATGAGTATCGTGCCGATTCCGCCGGCAGCAGTTCGCTCCCCAGCACATTGGGCAGTCCATCAGCGAGCCCATTCGATTCCGACTCCTGCAGGCCGGCTTCAATGGACCGGTAGTCGAAGGGCTGGTTCGTCACCAGGATCGCCATCACGTCCAAGTCGCCGGCATCGTCGGCGGTGAGGCTGTGGTCGCGCGGGAATTGACGCATTCCGGTGACGCCGCAATAGGGGCTGTGCTTCGCGGTGTACGGGAAGAGCACGTACGCGCGGCCATCCGTCTCCTGCCCGTAGAGGTAGGTGTAGCACTCCAGGTTGTTGGTCACCTCGATCTTGAAGCGCGTGCCCTTGGGAACGGGTGATGGGGTGCGGAACACGCGTCCGCCGTGATGCGCCAATGCGATGTGCGCGCCGGTCGGAGCGCCCTGATCATCCACGATGGCGAGTCCGAAGTGGATGTCGAAGCGATCAGGCTTCGCTTCAGCGCTGCCGCTCATGGGATAGATCGCGTAGGCTTCCCGCGTGAAATAGCTGAAGGCGTCGTAGGGCACCCAGGCCAGGCCGTTCAAGCCCCACTCCTTGCCCCAGCTGTTCATGATCTGGAAGGCGCCGCCTTCCTTGTAGTCATCGTAGCCGATCACGCACATGGCGTGGCCGCCGAAGCTGTTCATGCGCGTGTCCTCTTGCGTGGGGATCCACGTATCGCGCCCTTGCATGGCCTGCATGAAGCTGCCGCCCACCATCATGCCGATGACGACAGGGGAGCCTTGCGCCAGGTACTGCTTCATGGCCAGCATATCCACGGGGCTATCGGGGTCGTCGCTGCGGCTCAGGCGTTGGAAGCCCTTGATGCGGTACTGCGCGGCGATGCGCTCATCCTCGGAGTCGGGCTGCGCGCTGCAGTCCTGATCGGTGTAGGCGAATTCCGAGTAGGGAACCGCGCCGCGCGCGAGCATGTCCTCCATGGCGCGCAGGATATAGCTGCCCTGGCAGCCGCTGTTCTCGATCTTGATCCGGTTGTACGTGAAGCTCGGGCTGAAGGCCGTGGCCTCGCCGTCGCCGGCCGCGCGGTTCTGTATGATGCTGCGTGCGGCATAGGCACTGGCCCAGGCCACGCAGCTGCCCTGTTGGCCCTGATTGCGGCGCGGGGGCGCGAATTCAGCCAGCGTCACGCGCTCCGGAAGCGGGTTCTTCACATTGTCGGCCAGCGGCTCGTACACCTCAGCCTTATCGTATTGCGCTGGATCCAGGTCGGCGCCCCGGCTGAAGAGCGATGCGAGGTCGCCGCCACCGGCTTGTTGCATCATGCTGCCGCAGCCATCGAGGCCACCCATGAACCAGAGGATGCCGAGGATCACGGCGCCGATGAGGAGCAGCTTCGGATTCCGGAAGAGCATGGGCAGCAATGCTCCGATGAGACCTCCACCGATGCCGCCCCCGCCACCTCGTCTTCCGCCGCCGCTTGGCATGGCGGGCCTGCTACGTTGGTTGCTGCTTGGCTGATCGGGGGTCATTCGTATGGGCATGGGCGGTGCTTTTCGGTGGTGAATTTGATGATTCTGGAGTGAGTCAGCGCTCCATTCCTTTCAGCAGTAGGCCGCACGGTCAGATCGACCGGCGCAGGTCCCGTCCATCAGGCTTCGGAATGCACGGGATACGTTTCATCGGCGCTGCCGGCATTGCCCATGAACTGTCATTGGTCATTCTTCACCCGGCCCGTGCGCCACAACTTGCGGGAAACTGGATAACATGCGCGCCTTGCTCGCCTTCTGCTTCCCGTTCATCATGGCCTCATCGCCATTGCCCGCACAGGCGCTCGGATCGAACCTGGCGAATGAGGTGCAGGTGGTGGTGCTGATCAAGGACCTGGACGATGCCGGACTCGTGCGACTCGCGAAGGAGGTGGTCAAGGAGGGCTCAGTGACCATGGAGTATTCGTGCGTGGCGAGCGGAGTGGTCGTGCTCAAGTACTCGGGCGTGTCGGCGAGCGAACGCGCGGATGCCATCACCATGGTGAGGCGGACGCTCGCGAGCGCCGGCCTGGAGAAGGGGATGCAAGTGCTGAATGTCCACATCGTGGACAGCGGGCCGGGCAAGTGCTGACGGGGCGCGGCTACTTTAGCCGCGGAACATGCCCATCCATCGTATCGCCTACACGGCCACGAAGCGCTTCAGCCCGCTGGTGCTGGACCATGTCGGCGATGACCCGTTCCTGAGCGCCTTTCGTGATCATGCTCCGACATGGGATGGGCTGCAGGCCGCCGCGCGCGCCCGGCAGTTCAACCCCGTGCATCGTGCCGTGCTGGTCTCTGCGATCAAACGGCAGTACGAGGGCATCAGATTGGGCGATGCGGTCTCCTCGCGCATCGAGAAGCTCGCACGCCCCGATGCGCTCACCATCACCACGGGCCATCAGCTTTGCGTGTTCCTTGGGCCGCTGTACGTGCCCTTCAAACTGCTCAATGCGGTCCGGCTGGCGCGGGAAGCGGAGGCGCGATTCGGTGTGCCGGTCGTTCCGGTGTTCTGGATGGCCAGCGAGGATCATGACCGCGCGGAGATCGATCATGCATGGTTGGGCGAGCTTCGGTTGCATTGGCCGGGCACGGCCGGGGGCGCTGTTGGGCGCATGCCGCTGGCTGGCATCGGTCCCGTTGTCGATCAGGCCTGCGCTGCCTTGGGACCGGGCACGGATCATCTGCAGGCATTGCTGCGCGAATGCTACCGTACTGACCGCACACTCGCAGAGGCCACCCGACGCTTCGTGCACGCGCTCTTCGGCGGTCACGGGCTGGTGATCGTGGATGGCGACGACCGGACCTTGAAGCAGCTGTTCGCACCCATCATGCGCGAGGAGCTGCTCCACGGCATCACCATGCGGGCGGTGCAGTACGCCGATGAGCGATTGGCCGCACGGTACGCGCCGCAAGCCCATGCCCGGCCCATCAATCTCTTTCACCTGCGCGACGGCCATCGTGCGCGGATCGAAGCGGATGGCGATCACTACCAGGTGATGCACGGCGGCCCTCGGTTCAACGCGCAGGAATTGCTGCTTGATCTGGAGGTGCGTCCACAGGATTATTCTCCCAACGTGCTGCTGCGACCGCTTTATCAAGAGACCATCCTGCCGAACATCGCGTACATCGGAGGAGGAGGGGAGCTGGCCTACTGGATGCAATTGAAATGGCTCTTCCATGCCGTGCGCATGCCCATGCCCGTCGCGCTCTTGCGCACGAGCGCTGCGCTGCTTGCCGCGAAATCGGATCGCCAGCGGGCAGGACTCGCCATGACGATCGAGGACCTGTTCGAGCCGCCGCACGAGCTGCGCACCAGGCTCGCGCGATCGTTGAATGGCCAAGCGGCCTCGCTCGCCGACGAGGCAGTCCGTTTGCAGGCCATGATGGACGCGGCACGCACGAAAGCCGCTGCGATCGATCCGAGCCTTGCCGCGAGCTCCGATGCCGCTTCCGCCCGCATGCTCCGGCAGTTGGACGGTCTTCAGAAGCGCATCGATCGCGCGCTGCGTCGCAAGGAGTCGGAAGCGATGAATCGGTTGGACCGGATGCTCACTTCGCTGTTCCCAGGCGATGGGCTGCAGGAGCGGCGCTTGAATTTCCTGCCCTTCCTGGCGGAGCGCGGCGATGCAGTGCTCGACGAATGGATGCAGGTGCTTGATCCACTCGATCCGCGCTTCACGGTACTGGTTGAGGACTGACCGTGCCTGAAATCACGCTGTCCATCGCGATGATGGTCTGCATGGGCGGTTCGAGCGGCACCGGTTCGCCAAGGAACCTCGGTGCGGTTCCGAGCAGCAGGTCGATGAAGACTTTCACGCGCGCCAGCCGCTCGCGCACCCAAACGCGCACGCCATAGGCGGCTGGCGGCTCGGCCGCGTTGAATGCCACGGCATCGATTCCCAGATGCCGCGCCAGATAGACTGCGCGCTCGTTGTGGAACCGCTGGCTGATCACCGTGAAGCGCTGCTGGCCGAACACCGCTTTGGCGCGCACCACGGAGTCAAGCGTGCGGAAGCCGGCGAAGTCGAGCACGATGCGGGTGCTGTCAACGCCATTGGCGATGAGCGCGCGGCGCATCTCACGCGGCTCATTGTAGTTCAAGGTGCCATTGTCGCCGCTCAGCAGCAGGTAGCGCACCTTGCCGGCGTGCCAGAGCGCGGAAGCGGTGGCGATTCGGTGATTGAAGTACGGGTTGCCGCCGCCGCCACGCGCGCGGTGCGAGGTGCCCAGCACCAGGCCCGCTGCATTCGTCGGCACGGATTCAAGGCTTCCGAACACGAAAGGCCGTGCGCCATCGCGGATGAGCCTGTCACAGACGGCGATGACGATGAACACGAGCAATACGAGGAGGCTCGAGATCAATGCCAAGCGCCTGGGCCTTCCGCCTCTGAGCATCCGCATGGCGCCTCTGCCGGCTACGGCATCACGCGACCCATGAGGTCGATGCCGGTGTAGGTGCGCGGTGAGAGCGCGCGTAGCTGCTGCTTCACCTGCTCGTCCACTTCAAGCCCTTCGATGAATGCGCGCATGTCGTCCGCGGTCACGCGCTCCTTGCCGCGCGTGAGTTCCTTGAGCCGCTCGTAGGGCTGCGGGAATCCGGCGCGGCGCAGGATGGTCTGCATGCCTTCGGCGATCACGGGCCATTGGGCATCGAGGTCGCGGGCGATCGCGGCTTCATTCAACAGCAATTTGCCAAGGCCTTTGCGGATGCTGTCGATTGCCAGCATGGTGTGGGCCATGGGCACCCCGATGTTGCGCGTCACGGTGCTGTCGGTGAGGTCGCGTTGCAGGCGGCTGATGGGCAGCTTCTCGCTCAGGTGCACGAGGATCGCGTTCGCCAGGCCCAGGTTGCCCTCGGCATTCTCGAAGTCGATGGGGTTGACCTTGTGCGGCATGGTGCTGCTGGCGGAAGTAGTCGAGGCTCACATAGTGCCAGATGTCGCGGCTCAGGTCGATCAGGATGGTGTTGATCCTCCGGATGCCGTCGAAGAGCGCGGCGAGATTGTCGTAGTGCTCAATCTGCGTGGTGAACTGCTGGCGCTTCAGGCCGAGGCGCTTCTCGAGGAACTCATCGGCCTTGACCACCCAATCGACCTCGGGGTAGGCGGCGTGATGCGCATTGAAGTTGCCGGTGGCCCCGCCGAATTTCCCGCTGATGGGCACGTCGCGCAACAGGCGCAGCTGCTGGTCCATGCGCTCCACGAACACGTGCAGCTCCTTGCCGAGCCGGGTGGGCGATGCGGGCTGCCCGTGCGTGCGGGCGAGCATGGGCACCTGCGCCCATTCGAGCGCGAGGGCGTGCAGGGCATCGCGCAGTCCGATGATCGCGGGCATGTATTGGGCTTGCAGGAAGTCCTTGATGAGCAGGGGCAGGGCCGTGTTGTTCACGTCCTGGCTGGTGAGGGCGAAGTGCACGAACTCCTTCTGCTTGCTTAAGCCGGCCTCCTCCAGCCGCTCCTTCAGGAAGTACTCCACGGCCTTCACGTCGTGGTTGGTCACCTTCTCGATGTCCTTGATGCGCTGGGCATCGCTGGTGCTCAGCGCGTCGATGCGCTCGCGCACGGCCCGAAGGTTCGCTGTGCGTGCGCCCGCGAGTTCGGGCAACGGAATGGCGCAGAGGAAGGCGAAGTACTCCAGCTCCACATGGAGGCGGTAGCGCATCAACGCCTTCTCACTGAACCATTGCGCCAGGGCTCGTGCGCGGTCGTGGTAACGGCCATCGATGGGGGAGATGGCGCTGAGCGGGTC
>CAZFBP010000158.1:0-7552 GCA_964517255.1 uncultured Chryseobacterium sp. | reverse complement strand
TGATTCTGTGCCACGCTCAGGCCCATTCCGCTATGACATCCGAGAAACCTCTTCTGAATCGGCGGAACAACCTGACGTGGCAAACTACACGCACATCATCAGGCTCCCCCTCGAGGATCGTCCCCCGCCACCCGCGGATCGACCATGATGAAGAGGCAAGACCGGCCCCGATGAAGAGGAGCAACCGACGAAGGAATGCCACCATGTCCTTTCCGCTCCCCTACCCCGCCGCCGTCTCCACCTCCTTGCTCACCTTCTTGAACAGGCCTTGCAGCACGTTGCCCGGCCCCACCTCCACCACTTTGGTGGCGCCATCGGCGAGGATGTTGTGCATGGTCTGCGTCCAGCGCACGGGCGCGGTGAGCTGCGCGATCAGGTTGGCTTTGATCCGCGCAGGATCGGTGTGGGCGCGGGCGTCCACGTTCTGATAGACAGGGCAGCGCGGGTTCACGATGGGCGTGAACGCGATGGCCGCTTCCAGTTCGAGGCGTGCAGGCTCCATGAGCGGGCTGTGGAAGGCGCCGCCAACGGGCAATACCAATGCGCGCTTCGCACCGGCGGCCTTCATGGCCTCGCAGGCCGCATTCACGGCATCGATGGTGCCGCTGATCACCAGCTGGCCGGGGCAGTTGTAGTTGGCGGCCACCACCACGCCCTTGCCGCCGTTGGCGGTGATTTCGGCGCAGATCTCCTCCACCTTGGCGTCGTCCATGCCCAGGATGGCCGCCATGGTGCCGGGCTGCAGCTCGCAGGCCTTCTGCATGGCGTTGGCGCGCGCGGCCACCAGCTTCATCCCATCGGCGAACTCCATGGCGCCAGCGGCCACCAGCGCGCTGAATTCGCCCAAGGAATGCCCTGCGGTCATGGCTGGCTGGAAGGCATCGCCCATCACCTTGGCCTTCACTACGCTGTGGAGGAAGATGGCGGGCTGCGTCACCTTGGTTTGCTTCAAGTCGGCATCGCTGCCGCTGAACATCACATCGGTGAGCTTGAAGCCAAGTATGTCGTTGGCGTGCTCATACCAGATGCGCGCGTTGGCGTCCGAATCGTAAAGGTCCTTGCCCATGCCGGTGAACTGCGAGCCCTGGCCGGGGAAAACGTAGGCGGTCATTGGGTTAACAGGTGGTTGGGGGTTGCAGGTCGAACTACTTGATGGTTGGGGGTCGCAGGTCGAAATGCGGGATGGTGGGGGGTGTGCGCGACAACGGACTCAACCCTCGACCTGCATTACGAATCAACCTTCAACGCCCAACCTGCCAGGAACTAATCGCGCCGGCCGAACAACCGCAGCAGCATGAGGAAGAGGTTGATGAAATCGAGGTAGAGGCTGAGGGCGCCCATGAGGGCCATCTTCTGCGCGGCCTCGGTGCCGGTGGCCACCACATCGCCCAAGCGCTTGAGGCGCTGCATGTCGTAGGCGGTGAGGCCGGTGAAGATCACCACGCCGAGGATGCTGATCACGTAATCGATGGTGCTGCTGCCCATGAACATGTTCACGAGCGAAGCGACCACGATGCCGATGAGGCCGATGAAGAGGAGGCTGCCGAGCTTGGTGAGGTCGGTCTTGGTGGTGTAGCCCGCCACGGCCATGAGGCCGAAGACGCCGGCGCTCATGAAGAAGACCTTGCCGACGGAAGCCAGCTTGTAAATCCAGAAGATGTACGACAGGCTCATCCCCGTGAGCGCGCTGTACAGGATGAAGACCGCGAGCAGTAACGTGCCGCTCATCTTCTCCACCATGCCGCCCATGACGAAGACCAGCCCGAGCGGAGCGAGCATGACCACCCAGCCCAGGATGGTGGGGCTGCCGGTGACCGCATCGCGCAGCATGGTGAACAGCTCGGCGCTGGTGCCGAAGAGCCAGGCCATTGCCCCGCTGATGACCAGCGCGGTGGCCATGTACGCGAACACATGGCTGAGGAAGGTGCGGACGCTGGTCACTGGCCCGTAGATCACTTGCCCTGTGGCGGGTGCTTGGTGCTGTTCCATTTTCGTGCTTTTCGTTTTCTGTTGATCTCTTGCTGTTGGAGGCCTTGGACGGGTCGTTCAACCTGCAACCCCCAATTTCCTCAACCCCCAACCTTGCACTGCGCTAATGTAGCCTGGCGCCGATGAGCTTGATGAACTCCTCGCGCGTCCGGGGATCACTGAGGAAGATCCCCGTGAAGGCGCTGGTGGTGGTCACCGAGTTCTGCTTCTGGATGCCGCGCATCTGCATGCAGAGGTGGGCGCATTCGAGCACCACGGCCACGCCCATGGGCTTCAGCGCGTCCTGGATGCAATCGCGGATCTGGTCGGTGAGGCGCTCCTGCACCTGCAAGCGGCGCGCGAAGGCATCCACCACGCGGGGGATCTTGCTCAGCCCGGTGATGCAGCCGTTGGGTATGTAGGCCACATGCGCCTTGCCGAAGAAGGGCAGCATGTGGTGCTCGCAGAGGCTGTACACCTCGATGTCCTTCACCAGCACCATCTGGCTGTAATTCTCCTTGAAGAGCGCGCCCTTGAGGATGGCCGCCGGGTCGAGGTCGTAGCCGTGCGTGAGGTATTGCAGCGCTTTGGCCACGCGCTCAGGTGTCTTCTGCAGGCCTTCGCGCTTCGGGTCTTCGCCGATCTGCTTCAGGATATTGCCGTAATGCCCGCTGATGCGCGCCACGGACTTCGCATCGTACAGGTCGATGCGCTCGTAGCCTTCGCCGGTGGGCTCGTGCTCGCCATCGATGGCCTTGCCTTTCGTTCTACGCGCCATGGTACTCCGCGGTGTTGTTCTCGGTCTCCTCCACCTTCACGCCATGCAACGCGCAACCTAGGTTCTTGATCGGCGCCTCCAACTGCTCCCAGATGGCCACGCAAAGATTCTCCGTGCTGCTGAGCCGCCCGCGCATGAAGGGCACATCGACATCGATGTTCTTATGGTCCAAATGGTCGATGACTTCCTCTTTGATGATGCGGCTCAGTTGGCTCAGGTCCGTCACGAAGCTCGTCTCCGGGTCCTGCTCGCCTTTCACGGTGACCCACAGCTCGTAGTTGTGTCCGTGCCCGTTGGGGTTGCTGCACTTGCCGAAGACCTCCAGATTCTTCGCGTCGTTCCAATCGGGGCGGGCCAAGCGATGGGAGGCCGCGAAGCGTTCGCGGCGCGTGATGAAAACTTGTGGCATGGCTCAGTAACGCCCCGGGCTCTTGATTGTGCGGCCAAGGTAGGGGCGCGTGTCATCCCGGGCTAGACCCGGGACGCGCCCCTACCTTGGCGGCATGATCATCGTCACCGGCGCCGCAGGCTTCATCGGCAGCTGCCTTCTCGGCGAATTGCAGCGCCAGGGCTGGCAGGACCTCGTGGCCGTGGATGACTTCTCCCGGGCGGACAAGGCCCCGAACCTGTTGAGGAAGAAGCTCACGGCCAAGGTGGACCGCACCGATTTCTTCACCTGGCTCGATGCCAACGAGGAGCAGGTGCAATTCATCTTCCACCTCGGCGCGAGGACGGATACCACCCTCTTCGACAAGGCGGTGTTCGATGAGCTGAACGTGCGCTACAGCCAGCGCGTATGGGAGGCTTGCGTGAAGTACGGCATCCCGCTGGTGTACGCCAGCAGCGCGGCCACCTACGGCGACGGCGAACTGGGCTACAGCGACCAGGACGATGCGCTCCCAAGCAAACTGAAGCCGCTGAATCCGTATGGCGAGAGCAAGAACGAGTTCGACAAGTGGGCACTTCAGCAGCAGGCGAGGCCCTTCTTCTGGGCGGGCCTCAAGTTCTTCAATGTGTACGGGCCGAACGAGTACCACAAGGGCCGCATGGCCAGCGTGGTCTTCCATGCCTTCAACCAGATCCGCGACACGGGCGGCATGAAGCTCTTCCGCAGCCACCGCCCCGACTACAAGGACGGCGAGCAGCGGCGCGACTTCATCTACGTGAAGGACCTCTGCGATGTGTGCATCCATCTGATGCAGCACCGCAGGAACAGCGGGCTCTACAACCTCGGCAGCGGCGCCGCGCGCAGCTTCCTCGATCTGGTGCGCGCCACCTTCAACGCGATGGGCAGGCCGGAGAACATCTCCTTCATCGACACGCCGGCCGACATCCGCGACAAGTACCAGTACTTCACGGAGGCCGACATGCGCAAACTGCGCGCGATCGGCTACGACAGGCCATTCACTTCATTGGAATCGGGCGTTGACGACTACGTGCGCAACTACTTGAGCGCCGCCGCCTATCACTGACGCCTGGCGAGCTCGTTGCGCAGCTCCACCAGCTTGCGCCGCACGTTCAGCAACCGCTCACGCACGGCCTCGGCGTCCGCCGCGGGCACCTCCTGATCGGGCAGGCCGCGCTTCAGCCGCTCCTTCGCCCCGTTGATCGTGAAGCCCTCCTCCTTCACCAGATGCTGGATGGTGCGCAGCTGCTCGATCTGCGGGCGCGTGTAGAGCCGGTCGCCACGGCTGGTGCGGCGCGGGGTGATGGTGCCGAACTCCTTCTCCCAGAAGCGCACGCTGCTGTTGGCCACGCCCAGCTCCTGCGCCACCTCACCAATGGTGAAGTAGATCTTCTCGATGGTCTTCGGCTTGAGCGGCATCGCTGGCGAATGTCCGATGGAAATGTGAAAGATGAAAGCTGAAACCAAGGCCGCTTACCGGCTTTCATGTTTCACTTTTCATCTTTCAGTCCAGCGCCTGGCCCGCGTTCCTCGAGATCTCCACCATCCGCGCGTACTCCTCGGGCGTGAGGTCGTTGAAGTAGAAGTTGGCCGGATCCACCGGCTGGCTGCCCTTGTGCACCTCGTAGTGCAGGTGCGGCCCCACGCTCAGGCCCGTGTTGCCCACCAGGCCGAGCACATCGCCGCGCTTCACCCGCTGTCCCTTCCGCACTTCCATCCGGCTCATGTGCGCGTAGAGCGTCTGGTAGCCGAAGCCATGGTCCACGATCACGTGCATGCCGTAGCCGTTGGCGCCGTACTCCGCGTAGGTCACCACGCCATCGCCGGTGGCATGGATGGGCACGCCGGGCTTGGCGGTGAAATCCATGCCCGCGTGGAACTTCATGATCTTGTGGATGGGGTGCATGCGCCAGCCGAAGCCGCTGGCCGTCTGGGTCAGATCGTCGTTGGCGATGGGCTGCACGGCGGGGATGCTGGCGAGCATCTCCTGCTTGCGCAGCACGAGCGCCCCGACTTCATCGAGCGACCGCGACTGCACCACGAGCTGCCGCGTGAGCAGGTCGAGCCGCTTGGTGGTCTCGATCACGAGCTCGCTGTTGGCGTAACCCGCCAGGTCGCGGTACCGGTTGATGCCGCCCACGCCGGCTTGTCGCATGCTCTCGGGCAGCGGGTCAGCCTCCAGGATCACGCGGTAGATGTTGTCGTCGCGGCGGCGCACATCGGCCAGCACGCCGTCCAGCTCGCCGAGTTGCTTGTTGAGCAGCTCGTACTGCACCAGCAGCTGCTTGTTCTCGCGTCTCAGCAGCGCCTCCTTCGGGCTGTCAACGAACTGGTACACGAGGAAGATGCCCAGCAGACCGACAGCCAGCCCAGGCAGCAGCAGCACCACCACGCGCTTGGTCTTCTGCCAGGCCGAGAGGCGGATCCGCTCGAAGTTGAGCGTGCTCGGATTGAAGCGGTACTTGTGCTCCGGCATGCGATGGCTGCCCAATGTAGCGGGTGCTTCCATTCACGCGTGGCACAGCGTGCTGAGCCGTTGTTAAACGCTGTTGATCGGCGCGCCCTCGTCGCTGAGGGCTTCACGATACTTTCGCGGACGTTTTCCAGAAGCCATGCTCACTTCCCAGCAGATCCGCCAGAAGTTCCTCGACCATTTCGCCAAGCGCCGCCACCAGATCGTGCCCAGCGCCCCTATGGTGATCAAGGACGACCCGACGCTCATGTTCACCAACGCGGGCATGAACCAGTTCAAGGATCTCTTCCTGGGCAACCGCGAGGCCAAGCACACCCGCATCGCCGACACGCAGAAATGCCTGCGCGTTTCCGGCAAGCACAACGATTTGGAGGAAGTAGGCATCGACACCTACCACCACACCATGTTCGAGATGCTCGGCAACTGGAGCTTCGGCGACTACTTCAAGAAGGAAGCGATCCAATGGGCGTGGGAACTGCTGGTTGACGAGTACAGGATCGACCCAACGAACATCTACGTGACCTACTTCGGAGGTGATGAGAAGGATGGCCTGCCCGCGGATGACGAGACACGTGATTTATGGAAGCAGTTCATGCCGGAAGAGCGAATACTGCCATTCAGCCGCAAGGACAACTTCTGGGAGATGGGCGATACCGGGCCGTGCGGGCCATGCACTGAGATCCATGTGGACGTGCGCACGGCGAAAGAGAAAGCGGAAAGGCCTGGATGTGAATTGGTGAACAACGACCACCCGCAGGTGATCGAGATCTGGAACAACGTGTTCATGCAGTTCGAGCGCAAGGCCGATGGCTCGCTGGTGGAGCTGCCCGCCCAGCATGTGGACACCGGCATGGGCTTCGAGCGCCTTTGCATGGTGCTGCAAGGCAAACGCAGCAACTACGACACCGATGTGTTCCAGCCACTGATCCAGGTGATCTCAAAGAAGTGCGGAATCGAGTATGGCCTTTCCGAGCGCCCTGATTCAGCCCCAAGTGGTCAGGTGCAGATTGCTGGATTGATGCACGTCAAGGAAGACCAAGCCATGCGCGTGATCGCCGATCACCTGCGCGCGATCGCCTTCGCCATTGCCGATGGACAATTGCCGAGCAACACGGGCGCGGGTTACGTGATCCGCAGGATCCTGCGCCGTGCGGTGCGTTACGGCTACAGCTTCCTGGGCTTCAACGAGCCCTTCATGTTCTCGCTGGTGGCCACGCTCGCCAAGGAGATGGGCGACCAGTTCCCCGAACTGCGCAAGCAGCAGCAACTCGTCGAGAGCGTGATGCAGGAGGAGGAGAAGGCCTTCCTCCGCACCCTGGAGCAGGGGACCAAGCGCCTCGGACAAGCGCTCGCTGAATCGAAGGGAACCCTGGCCGGCGACCGCGCCTTCGAGCTCTTCGACACCTACGGCTTCCCCATCGACCTCACGCAGCTCATGGCGCGTGAGCAAGGGATGAGCGTTGACATGAAAGGGTTCGAGGCTGAGCTGCAGAAGCAGAAGGAACGCTCACGCGCCGCCACGGCCGTCACCACCGGCGACTGGGCGGAACTCGCGAAAGGCGAAACCGAATTCATCGGCTACGATGAGCTGAGCACCGAGGCCCGCATCCTGCGCTACCGCAAGGTGAGCGGCAAAGGCGGCGACCAGTTCCAGCTCGTGCTCGATCGCACACCCTTCTATGCAGAAGGCGGTGGACAGGTCGGCGACCAGGGCTGGCTCATCCAAGGCGCCGATCAGGTGGAAGTGATCGATACCAAGCGCGAGAACCAGCTGACCGTGCACTTCACCAAGGAGCTGCCGAAGGATGTGACCAAGCCGCTCACCGCACAGGTGAACACCCAGCGCCGCGGCCTCACCGCGCGCAACCACACGGCCACGCACCTGCTGCACCACGCCCTGCGCAAGCACCTGGGCACGCACGTGGAG
>CAZFBP010000157.1:0-7556 GCA_964517255.1 uncultured Chryseobacterium sp. | reverse complement strand
AGGCCGTGACGAAGGGGCCGGGGACGTTGTGGCCCGCCTGCACGTAGCCCACGCGCTGATCGCGGGCTTCCTGGTAGGCGCCGTAGCTGCCGGTCACGTACTTGATCCAGCCTTGGTGCCGCTCGATCTGGAAATCGCCGCTGTAGCTGTGGCGCGCTTTGAAGTAAGACTTGCCCACCTCGCGGTGCGCAGCGGTGATCTGCACCTTGTAGGTGACGCCCTTCTCCGGAGCCGGCACGCGCGGAGTGACGCGTTGCGCGGCGGCCTCTTGTGCGGCTTGCTTGCGCGCGCGCTCGGCTTCGGCAGCCGATGCACGTGCAGCGGCCTCAGCCTCGGCCTTTGCCTTGCGCTCGGCCTCTTCCTTCAGCCTCAGCGCCAGCGCGGGATCTTCGACGCTCTGCTGGCCCACGCTGGCCGGGTCCTGCGCCAGGGTCTCGAGCGCACGTGCGCCCACGAGGAACTTGCTGCTGCCCAGCACGGCCTTCTGCGTCTCATCGTTCAGCAGGTAGCCGAACTCGCCATCGATGGTGTACTCGCCATCGGGGCGCTCGTTCGCGCGCAGCTTGTACACCACCGTCACTTCGCTGGTGGCCGGTAGATTCAGCCACACGAATTTCACGATGCGGTCCTGCGTGGTGAAGATGGCCTCGGCACTGTTCTTCTCCATCGCGGTGAAGCCCTGCGGCACCACCTCTTGCAGTTTGCCGAAGCCGCGGATGCTGCCCTTGTTCACCACCACTTCCACCAGCATCTCTTTCTCCGTGATGGGCGTGATGGTGCGCGTGCCGCTCACGCCGCCCGCGCCCTGCATGGGCGCCACGCCGCTGGCATTGTCGATCACGGCCACGGCGACCGTGCCGGCAGGAGCCGCGCCTGCCGCGCTCACCAGGTCGTTGGCCGTGGGGTCCTCGTTGACGATCTCGGTGGACACCGGAGTGACGGGCGGCTCCGCAGCGGCCACTGCTCCGGGCGCGCCCAGGTCGATGGTGGCGGATGGCAGCTCTTGCACCTTGCGCTCGTTGCTCTCGATGTAGCTGAAGCGCCCCTCGATGCGCTGCACGCCCGAGACGTTGGCGGCGGCCGAGAGGGTATAGGAGACCTTGAAGCTGGGCGAGGAGGGCAGCGACATCCAGATGAACTTGGCCTTGCCATCGGCGAAGGTGAAGGAGGCGCCCTTGGTCTCGATGGCCGTGGCGCTGAGGCCCTCGGGCAGGTCGATCTGCAGCTTGGCGAAGCCGCTGAGGTCGCTCTTCTCGATGGTGACGGTGACCTTCGCCTCGCTGCCCGGCGCCATGGCGGCCGGCAGGGCCTGGGTGATGGAGAGCGGTCCTCCGGTGAATGCTTCGATGAGCAGGATGCCGATCACGTTGATCAGCAGGGCGAGTTGGTTCAGCATGCGCTAGTTGCGCCGCGCGAGCATCGCGCTGGCTCGCCACCAAAAGTACCCGGGGCCTTCGCGGCGCTCGGGCGTGCGTGCGCCGCAACTTCCAACAGCAGGGTGTTGAACAGCGCGCACGGGCAGTCCCGCGCAATACCGCCCGCCTATCTTCGTTGCCCACCCGCATGCGCGCATCATTC
Organism: uncultured Chryseobacterium sp.; assembly: GCA_964517255.1. GTDB lineage: Bacteria > Bacteroidota > Bacteroidia > Flavobacteriales_F > PHOS-HE28 > PHOS-HE28. Next base: position 5,978 of record CAZFBP010000157.1, on the reverse strand, counting down.
CTCTTCACTTCATTCCTTTTTGGCCTCACGGCCTACGCCCAAGTGGGCGGGCAGCAGGTCTTCCGCGTGCTCGACATCCCGGCCTCGGCGCGGGCCTCGGCGCTCGGCGGCAACTACATCGCCGTGAAGGACAACGACAGCAACCTGGGCCTTTACAATCCGGCGCTACTCAATCCCGACATGGGTCGGCAGGTATCGCTCAGCTGGTTGCCCTACTTCGAGGGGGTCAATGTGGGCTACGCGAGCTACGCGCACCACTTCGACAGCCTGCGCACCACCTTCTCCGGCATGCTGCAGTACGTGGACTACGGCTCCTTCAACCGCACCGATGAGACCGGCACGGAGCTCGGCCAGTTCCGGGCCGGGGAGTACGCTTTCCAGATCGGCGCCGGCCGCGCCATCGATAGCCTCTTCAGCATCGGCGCCAACATCAAGGTGATCACCAGCAACCTGGACACCTATACCAGCACCGGCTTCGCGCTCGATGTGGGCGGCACCTACCACAAGCCGTCGAAAGGGCTCACCATCTCGGCGCTCCTCCGTGGCATGGGCCGCCAGACCAGCGCCTTCACCAGCGAGCGTGAGGACCTGCCATTTCAAGTGCTCGCCGGGGTCACGTACAAATTCAAGCATGCGCCCTTCCGACTGGGCCTGATGCTCGAGAACCTGCAGCGCTGGGACCTCACCTATCCGGATGACGAGCGCGACCGGCAGATCGACCCCACCACGGGCGAGGTGGTGGTGAAGAAGACCACCAACGCGGAGAAGGCCCTGCTGCACGCGGTGCCCAGCGCGGAGATCCTGCTCAGCAAGAACTTCATGATCCGCCTCGGCTACAACTTCCGCACACGCTATGAGATGGTGCTGGCCAACAGGCCGCGCGCGGTGGGCCTGAGCTTCGGCCTGGGGCTGCGCGTGAGCAAGGTGCACATCAGTTACGGCTTCAGCCAGCTGCACCTGGCGGGCATCCGCAACACGATCACGCTGGCGGTGCGGTTCTCCGATTTCCAGAAAAAGGTTGAAGGTTGACTGGAGGTCGAGGGGTTGAAGAACCTTCAACTCCCCAACCGGTAGGGCGCGGCTCGCGCGTTGGCCCCAACCTTCAACCTTTGCGGGTTGAATGGAGATTGAAGGTCGAGGGGTTGAAGAACCTTCAACTCCCCAACCGGTAGGGCGCGGCTCGCGCGTTGGCCCCAACCTTCAACCTCCCAGCCCCACAACCATCTTTGCGCACGTGAACGCGATCACCATCGCCATCGATGGCTACTCATCCTGCGGCAAGAGCACCCTGGCCAAGCAGCTCGCGGCGCACCTCGGCTACACCTACATCGATAGCGGTGCCATGTACCGCGCGGTGGCGCTCTTCGTGATGGAGCAGGGCCTGGCTCCGGGCGGCGCGCTCGACCGCGCGGGCCTGCTGCGCGCGCTCGATGCCATCGACATCCGATTCCAGCACGACCCGATGACCGGGCACAGCGCCACCTGGCTGAATGGCCGCAACGTGGAGCACGAGATCCGCGGCATGGCCGTGAGCCAGCATGTCACGCTGGTGAGCCCCGTTCCGGAAGTGCGCGCCAAGCTCGTTCGCCTGCAGCAGCGGCTCGGTGCCGGGAAAGGCGTGGTGATGGACGGCCGCGACATCGGCACGGTGGTGTTCCCCGATGCGGAAGTGAAGCTCTTCATGACCGCCCGGCCCGAGGTGCGCGCCGAGCGGCGGTACCAGGAGCTCCAGCGGAAAGGCGTGCCTGCGGACCGCGAGAGCGTGATCGCCAACATCGCGCAGCGCGACCTGGATGACACCACGCGCGCGGCCGACCCGCTGCGCAAGGCCGCCGACGCCATCGTGATCGACAACAGCGACATCACCGCCGAGGAGCAATTCGTGCGCGCGCTCGATGCCGTGGCCGATGTGCTCGCACGCGTGGGTCATGAGTAGCAGCACCATGCGCGCCCCGCTCCTCGTCATCCTGCTCCTGCCGCTCGCGCTTCGCGCGCAGCCGGCCACGCTCGAGGAGGACGCTGCGCGCGAAGCCGTGCACCGCATCGTGCGCCACAGCGGCCTGCAGCCCAATTTCATGGTGCGCGCCAGCTCGGAGACGAGGACGGCCATCGCCTACGTGAAGGACCGCCAGCGCGTGATCGCCTATAACCCGACCTTCATGGCGGCCGTGCTCGACAGCACCCGGACCGATTGGAGCGCGTTCAGCATCCTTGCGCACGAGGTGGCTCACCACCTCCTGGGCCATACCATCGATCCCTCCTCGTTGCGCCCCGGCGATGAGCTCGCATGCGATCGCTATTCCGGCTTCGTGCTCTTCGGCATGGGGGCCTCCCTGGAGCAGTGCCTGGCCGCGCAGAGCGCCGTTGGCTCACCGCACGGCACACGTCGGCATCCGCCCAAGCATGCGCGCCTCGAAGCCATACGCCAGGGATGGGAGGACGCGCGCCGCTTGCGCGGAGGGCTTCCACCGGAGCCCACCAACGATGCCGATGCGCTGCGGTACATGATCACCTTCGTGAACGACGAGAACATCTATTACTCCGATAGCGCAGGGCATGTGGTGTGGTTCGACGCGGGCGCATGCCCGATCAACCTGGGCGAGCTGCGCGAGGAAGGCAAGGACGGCTTCACCCTTCAGTGGATGGAGGAGTCCTTCTTCGTGGATGGCAAGCTGGCTGTCTGGCGGCGCAGCGCGCACGGCATGCCGCTGCAAGTGGGGCGGATGCAGGCCTACGCGCGCTGAGCGCTAGCGCACGGAACTCATTTTCGCCGCGCGCGCGGCGGTCCACCCCTCACCGTTGTGGACGAGGATGGTGTAGGTGCCATCGGGCAGGCCCTCGAGGTTCACGATCGGGTCCAACTCATTCAGCGGCGCGCGCATCACCTCGTTCATGGCGTTGTCGAGCACGCGCACTTCGTACCCGGCCGTTATATTGAGTGACATCATCCCGGTGGTGGGATTGGGGAAGGGTGCGAGCTGCTGCCCATCGAGAAGGACGGACACGATCGGCGAGGCCGTGCTCGTGCCATCAGTGTCGATCTGCTTCAGCCTGTAGTACGAGGTGCCCGGCAGCGGATGGTGGTCCATGGCCGAGTAGTTGATCGGCGCGTTCGATGACCCTGCGGCATCCACGCTCGCGATGGCGGTGAACTGCGCAGCATCGGCGCTGCGCTCCACATGGAAGCGCTCGCTCATGGACTCCGAAGCGGTGGCCCAATCGAGCCGTACGCGCTGGCCCTGCGGCGTTGCGCGGAAGAAGAGCAGCTCCACGGGCAGCGTGCTGTAGTAGTACACGGTGATGCGCATGTGGTCCACGCGCGCGGTGCCGTTCTGCACGCGTGCGGCCAGCGCGCCGCCGAAGTTGGCGGCCTGCACGTCAACAATGCCCCAGCTCTGGCCCCAGAGCTCGGTAGCGCCGCCGTAGGTCTGGTACGCGTCGGTGCTGGGCCATGCGCCGGCGGAGGCCAGGTCGGCGCCGCCGATGACGCCGCCCTTCATCAGGCGCACAGCGTGATCGAATTCTCGCGCGCGCTGAAGCACCAGGCCGATCATGGCCCAGCGGTTCACCGTGCCGTTGAAGGTGCAGCTGGGCTGCTCGCTGCCGGCCGAGACCAGGGCCTTGTGCGCGGTTTGAACGCACGCCCCTGTGTTCGGTGCGGCGCTGACGTTGGCGAAGTAGAGGTCAGTGCCCTCGGTATAGCCGGAGTTGATCGTGTAGGTGTTGGTGCCGCCATCGGTCACGGCTGGCGTGGTGTTGTTGCCGCTGGTCACCAGGTTGATCGCCATGCTGCCGGCCGGCGCGCTGATGGCCGCGCTCAGTTGATGCGGATTCGTGGCGGCCACCGCGCCAGAGGTCTGTGTTGCGCTCGTGGGAATGAATTGGTCCACATGCTGGAACACCGCCGAGGAGAAGGCCTCGCAATACTCGTGCTCCGTGTAGGATCCATAGGTGGGCACGATGGCCGTGCCACTGGCCAGCGCGATGTCGGCATCGAGCAGGTACCAGATCTCCAGGCGCGCGTTGAAGCCGCCCGCTACGCCAACGACCACTTCGCTGGCCTGCGCCATGGCCCGGCCGCCGTAGGTCATGGCGGTGATATCGCGCGATCCATTGCCGTTCTCCTGCGCGTAGCTCACGATCAGGCAGCGGTTGCTGCCCGTGGAGACGCTCTTGGTGAGGCCCGTGCTCCAGCCGTCGAGCAGTGCCACGTCGTTCACGCCGTTCGCGCTGCGCTCCACATCCAGTTGGATGCCCTGGATCATGGCCGGCGCCGGTATCGTGAAGCCGAAACCGCTGCCCACCACGTAGTTGGTGATGCCTTTGGCGGATGTGGTGGCGCGCGCGTCATCGCTCGCAACGATGTTCCCAGGGTCGGTCCAGGCATTCGCGCCGACGCCCACGTTGTTGGCGCCCGCAGTGGGGCTGTTGGGGCCCGCGCTCTGCGCGTGCAAGGTGACGGGATGGAGCGCGAGGAGCGCGCAGATTGGAAGACTGAGTACAGCCCATGACGGATGGAGGCGCGTGCGCATGGCGCCCTTCAACGGGGCACGCGATCAACGGGTTCCCGATCAGGCCCCGAAGCGCAAGGCCTTGCGCAGTTCCTCGGGCAGTGTGGGGATCCTGCGCCGCTCGAAGAGGAAGCTGCTGAGGTCGGCGAGCTCCTGGAAGATGTGGTGGCTGCCCAGCGCGCCGGCCAGGTACTGCTTGCCGGTGCTGCCGCCGGTGCCCACGCGCAGCCCGATGGTGCGGTGCACCATGCTCATGTGGCGGTAACGCCAGGTGGCCAGCGCCTCGTCGATATCGAGCAGGCGTTCCAGCAGGCGGAAGGGCATCTGCAGGATCGGCTCGTCGCGGTACAGCATGATGAAGACGGCGCTGCGCGCGGCCGCAGGGCTGAGCCGCCTCCCTTCACCGGTCACGAAGAGCTTCTCCCAAACGGCCATGTTGCCTTCCTCGCCCTGCACCAGTGACGATGCGTAGATGGCTTTGTGCTGTTCCCAGAACGACGCATGGCCGCGGGGCCAGAAGCGCGCATCGAGGAAGGGCATGCGTTCCAGCCAGGCGTTCACCATATCGATGAAGGTGGGCTGGCCCTCGAGCGCCTCGATCTGCGCCTTGTGCTCGGGCTTCAGCTGGCTGGTGTAGTACTGCTTGCCGAAGCGCTGCTCCATGCGCAGGCCCAGCTTCGCCTCCAGGATCTTGAACTGCAGGCTCTGGAAGCCGCTCGCCGGGCGGAGCATGTCGCGGAAGTCGAGGAAGTCCAACGGGGTCATCGTCTCCAGGATGTCGATCTTCTGCACGAGCACCTGCAGGATCGTGTGCACGCGGCCCAGGCGATGCACGGCCACGCTGAGCTCGCCGTCGTCGTCGTCCACGTGCCCGTCGGCGAAGAGCTCCATCACGCTGCCCACCTCGTGCAGCACCTGCTTGAACCACAGCTCGTAGGTCTGGTGGATGATGATGAACAGCATCTCATCGTGCGCCGCCGGGCCGTGCTTGGCGCTCTCGGGCTCCTGCGCGCCGAGGATCTTGTCGAGTTGCAGGTAGTCGGGGTAATAGACGTTGCTCATGTGCGCTAGGTGATGCGGCGAATGTAGCCGCGACGGTTCGGGCGGGGCTAACTTTGGTCATGCGTTCGCTGGCCCTGCTCGCCTTGCTCCTCGTGGCCGATGCCGCCGCGCAGATCGGCGTGGGCATCTGGATCCCCGCCGGGCGGCGCGCGCACCGCGTCGCAACGGTCCCCGATTCGCTGGCGCTCTATTCGCCGAAGGAGCTCGATCTGGAGCCGCGCTATGCGCAGGGCATCGAGCGATGGACCGAGGCCATCGCGCGCATGGTGGACTGCCCGGTCGATACCGCGCTGTACCAATGCGAGGCGAAGGGCACGCTCGTGCTCCGCTTCACCGTGGAGCGCGATGGCGCCATCGCCGATGCGCAGGTGGTGAAGGGCGGATGCACCGGCTTGAACCGCCGGA
>CAZFBP010000156.1:0-7571 GCA_964517255.1 uncultured Chryseobacterium sp. | reverse complement strand
CCGTGGTAGGTGTGGTAGGCCATGGTGATGGCCTCCTGGAAGCGCTTCGCCTCATCGTACACGCCGCGCGGACCGATGGGATTCACGTGGCCCCAATAGTCCTCGGTCTGCGGATGCACTTGCGGATCGCCGTACACCTCGCTGGTGCTGGCCACGAGGATGCGCGCGCCCTTCGCCTTGGCAAGGCCGAGCAGATTGTGCGTGCCCAGCGAACTCACCTTCAAGGTCTGGATCGGGATCTTCAGGTAATCGATCGGCGAGGCCGGTGAAGCGAAGTGCAGGATGTACTTCAGCTCACCGGGCACATGCACGAACTTGGAGACATCGTGGTTGTAGAATTCGAAGTCCTCGCGCTTGAAGAGGTGCTCGATGTTCTTCAGCCGTCCGGTGATCAGGTTATCCATCCCGATCACGTGGTAGCCTTCCTTCAGGAAGCGGTCGCAAAGATGCGAGCCGAGGAAGCCGGCGGCGCCGGTAATGAGGACGCGTTCGCGTTGCATGTTGAGGACTAATGGGGTGGTGGAGGTGAGGAAGGTAATGGGAGTTAAGGAGGTGAGGGCTCTCCGATGGTCGATGTAATGCTTCGCGTCAACGCATCGCGTGAGACCACTGTGGATCGGCCTCCCTCACCTCCATCACCTCCTTCAACTCCCTTACTGCATTCACACGTTCACCGCTTTCTTCGCTCCCACCGTCTGCCTTCCCACGCTCACGTAGGTGAAGCCGAGCTTCTCCATCTCGTCGAGCTCGTACAGGTTGCGCCCGTCGAAGATGGTCTTCTCCTTCAGCAACTCGCCCACGCGCTTGAAATCCGGCGTACGGAAGAGCGACCACTCCGTAGCGACGATCAGCGCATCGGCGCCCTGGAGCGCTTCGTACTCATCCTTCGCGAAGCTCATCTTGTCGCCCTTCAGTTTCTTCACGTTGGGCATGGCCTCCGGATCGAAGGCGGTGACGGTGGCGCCAGCGGCGACCAGTTCATCGATCACGTACAGCGCGGGAGCCTCGCGGATGTCGTCGGTATCGGGCTTGAAGGCAAGGCCCCACAAGGCGAAGTGCTTGCCCTTGAGATCGCCGAAGTGGCTCTTGATCTTGGGGATGATCGAGGTCTTCTGGTCCTCGTTCACCTCCATCACCGCCTTGATGATCTGGAACTCATAGCCGGCATCGTTGCCGCTCTTGGCCAGCGCCTGCACGTCCTTGGGGAAGCAGCTGCCGCCGTAGCCGATGCCGGGGAAGAGGAAGCGCTTGCCGATGCGGCTGTCGGTGCCGATGCCGATGCGCACCTTGTCCACGTCGGCGCCCACGCGCTCGCAGAAGTTCGCGATCTCGTTCATGAACGTGATCTTGGTGGCGAGGAAGGCGTTGGCGGCGTACTTGGTCAATTCCGCGCTGCGCTCATCCATGAAGATGATCGGATTCCCTTGTCGCACGAAGGGCTTGTAGAGGTCCTCCATCACCTTCTGCGCGCGGGGGCTGCTGGTGCCCACCACCACGCGGTCGGGCTTCAGGAAGTCATCCACGGCGAAGCCTTCACGCAGGAACTCCGGATTGCTCACCACGTCGAACAGGTCCGCTTTGGCGTGCTTGGCCAGGGCGGCATGCACCTTCTCCGAAGTGCCCACGGGCACGGTGCTCTTGTCCACGATCACCTTGTAGTCGGTGATGATCTTCCCCAGGTCATCGGCCACGCCCAGCACGTACTTCAGGTCGGCGCTGCCGTCCTCGCCGGGAGGCGTGGGGAGCGCGAGGAAGATGATCTGCGCGTCCTTGATGGCGCTGGCCAGGTCGGTGGTGAAGCTCAGGCGGCCCTGCCGGATGTTGCGCTCGAAGAGCACATCGAGGTGCGGCTCGTAGATGGGCACTTTGCCATCCTTCATCATCTGCACCTTGTTCGCGTCGATGTCCACGCAGATCACGTGGTTGCCGGTCTCGGCGAAGCAGGTTCCTGTCACGAGGCCTACGTATCCTGTTCCTACTACTGCGATGTTCATGGGGTGATGGTGGTCGGGGCCGGGAATCTCCGGCCCGTACTGATCTATTGGTTGAAGAAGTTCCTCACGGAGGAAGTGATGTGCGTGAGCTGCTGCTGATCGAGTTCGGTGCTCATGGGCAGGGAGAGCACTTCATGGGTGATGGATTCTGTGACGGGCAATGAGCCTTCCGCGAAGCGGGCGGTCTTGTACGCGTTCTGCAAGTGGCAGGGCACGGGGTAGTAGATCATGGCCGGCACGCCGCGCTCCTCCAGGTGCTTGCGAAGGGCCTCACGCTTGCCGTTCGCGACTTTCAGCGTGTACTGGTGGAAGACGTGCGTGCTTCGCTTGCTGCGCTCAGGCGTGGCGAGCTCCGCGATGCCTGCGAAGGCGTTGTCGTATGTGGAAGCAGCGGCATTGCGCGCGGCGGCATACTCATCCAGGTGCCGCAGCTTGACGCGCAGCACGGCGGCCTGCAACGAGTCGAGGCGGCTGTTCACGCCCACCACCTCGTGGTAGTAGCGCACGTCGCTGCCGTGGTTGCACACGCGGCGGATCTTCTTCGCCAGAGCCTCATCGTTGGTGAAGAGCGCGCCTCCATCGCCGTAGCAGCCCAGGTTCTTGCTGGGGAAGAAGCTGGTGGTGCCGATGTGGCCGATGGTGCCGGCCTTCTTCCTCGTTCCGTCGCTGAAGGTGTAGTCGCTGCCGATCGCCTGGCAATTGTCCTCGATCACGAAGAGCTTGTGCTCTTGGGCGATGACCATGATGGCTTCCATGTCGGCCGTTTGCCCGAAGAGATGCACGGGAACGATGGCCTTGGTCCTTGGGGTGAGCTTGCGCTTGATGTCCGCAGGATCGATGTTGAAGGTGCCGGGCAGCACATCGGCGAATACGGGCGTGATGCCCAGCAGCGCCACCACTTCCACCGTGGCCACGAAGGTGAACGAGCAGGTGATGATCTCATCGCCCGGCTTCAGGCCCAAGGCCATCATGGCGATCTGCAAGGCGTCGGTGCCATTGGCGCAGCCAATCACCTGCTTCGCGCCGAGGTAGGCCGCCAGCTCTTTCTCGAACTCCTTCACCTCGGGGCCGTTGATGAAGGCGGCCGTCTCGATCACGCGCCGCTGGGCCGCGTCCACTTCATCCTTGATCTTCAGGTACTGGCCCACCAGGTCCACCATCTGGATGGGCTTCATGGCGGTCTTGGTCTCCATGCGCGGGAAGGGGTTCGCCAAAAGCGGCGCCGAAGATAGAGCGCGCCTGCCGCGCCTTTGAGGGGCGCTACTTTCGCCCGCGTTCGCCCATGCGCACCAGCGCGAAGGCGCCCGCGATGCGCGCCACCCTCTTCGCTCTGCTGGCTTTGCCGGCGCTGGCCCAAGGGCAGAAGACGCTCAAGGGGATCCAAGAGGCGTCGATCCCGCTCGTCTCGGTGCAGGTCGGCTACGCGCACCAATGGCCCGGCGGCGATCTGGCCTCACGTTTCAAGGACAACAGCAACCTCGGCATCGGCGCGTGGCGCAAAGGGGAGAAGCAATGGCTCTTCGGGGTCGAAGGCAGCTTCCTCTTCGGCAACAAGGTGATCGAGCCGGGCATCCTGCGCAACGTGGTGAACAGCGCCGGGCAGATCCTGGACAAGGACGGACTCATGGCCGACGTCTTCCTCTATGAGCGCGGCTGGACGGTCTTCGGCGTGGCGGGTCGGCTGCTGCCCGTGTTCGGCCCTAACGATAACAGCGGCCTGGTCCTCAAACTCGGTGCGGGATACATGCGCCACAAGGTGCGCGTGCAAACGCAGAAGAACGAGGTGCCGCAGCTCGAAGGCGAGTACCTCGAAGGCTACGACCGCCTCACGGCGGGAACTGCGGCCCTGGCCTACGCGGGCTACCAGCATTTCGGCAAGCGGCGCTTCATCAATTTCCATCTGGGCATCGAGCTCATGGCCGGCTTCACGGAGCCGCTTCGCGCTTACAACTTCGATACGGAGCAGTACAACCAGGGCAATCGCCTCGACCTGCTCTCTGGCATCCGCGCCGGGCTCTCCCTGCCGTTGTACCGCAAGCCCGACGAACAGTTCCGCTTCTGAATGCCATTGCTCCTCGACCTCGGCATCGCGCTCTACCACGGCGCCACCCGCATGGCGGCGCCCTTCTCGCCGAAGGCGAAGGCCTGGATCAACGGGCGGCGCGGGCTGTGGGAACGCATGGAAGCGAAGAGCGCCGCGCTGCAAGGCTGCGTATGGATGCATTGCGCCAGCGTGGGCGAGTTCGAGCAGGGCAGGCCGGTGCTCGAGGCCATCACCCGCGCGAGGCCCGGCATCCCCGTGCTCATCACCTTCTTCAGCCCAAGCGGGTACGCAGCGCGCAAGGGCATCGCCCTCGCCACCCATGTTGAGTACCTGCCCGCCGATGGCCCGGTCAACGCGCGGCGCTTCCTCGATCTGGCGCAGCCAAGCGTGGTGCTCTGGGTGAAGTACGAATTCTGGCCGCAATGGCTGCGCACCATCAAGGCGCGCGGCATCCCTGCCTTCCTGGTCTCGGGCATCTTCCGGCGGGAGCAGGCATTCTTCAAGTGGTACGGCAAAGCGCATCGCGGCATGCTCACCTGCTTCGCGCACCTCTTCGTGCAGGATGAGCGCTCGCGCGAGCTGCTTGCCTCCGTCGGCATCAACCAGGTCACGGTGAGCGGCGATACGCGTTTCGATCGCGTGGCGGAGATAGCGGCAGGCGATGGCTTCGTGTTCGCCGATGCGTTCACGGCGGGGCGCATGACCCTGCTCGCTGGCAGCACCTGGCCCGCGGATGAACGGCTCCTGCTCGAAGCGCTCGGCGGGCTCTCGCCGGCACCTGCCTGCATCGTGGTGCCTCATGAGATCCGGGAAGGCCGCATGGAAGAACTGGCACGCGCGTTCCCCGCCCCGGCGGTGCGTTGGAGCGAGCAAGCCGCCCCTCCTGCAAGGCTCCGGTCCAGTTCCACGCTCATCGTGGACCGCATGGGCCTGCTCGCCCGTTTGTACAGGCACGCCGGCATCGCTTACGTGGGCGGCGGCTTCGGCGATGGCATCCACAGCATCCTGGAGGCGGCGGCCTGGGGCCGTCCGGTGATCTTCGGGCCGCGCCACACCAAGTTCGCCGAGGCGGCAGGGCTCATCGCTGCGGGCGGCGGCTTCGAGGTGCGCGATGCGGCGCAGCTCCGCACAGTGCTATCGCGGCTGCTCAGCGACGAATCGGCGTTGCGGGCCGCATCAGCCGCTGCGCTGGGCTATGTGCGCGCGCACTTGGGCGCCACCGAGCGCATCAGCGAGCGCATCCTCGGCGCCATCGGCTGATCACTTCTTCTCGTCCTTCGTCAGGTCGATGCGCACCGGCAGGTAGCGAGCGCCGCCCATGCCGTCGGCGCCGAAGCCTAAGAACTGGTCCTTGCCGGATCGCACGGTGCGCCAGTTCCCGAAGAAGTCGCGCGCGATGTCGCCCTTCAGCAGCACCTTGGTGCGCACCACGCCTTTGTCGTCGAAGGCGGCGTGCACGGTGTTCGGCTTGCCTTGGTCCTTCGGGGTGATCTTGAGCTTCTGTTTGCGCATCTCCACCTGCTCCTCCTCATCGATCATGAAGAGGTTCAGCTTCTTGTCGAAGGCGGCGACCATGGTGCGGCCGGTGACCGGACTGCCCGTCACGGTCCAGCGGCGGAACAAGGTGCTCCATTGCTGCAGCCAGTCCTTGTCGAAGCTGCGCGCGAGGATGGGCCCGTGGTAGAAGGTCCGACGGCCCCGGCGGGTCTCGCCATCGATGCGCGAGATCGTGAATCCCACTTCGTTCACGAGGAACCAGCCGCCATCGCCTCGCTCCACCAGGTCCACTACATCGGTCACCCAGTCCAGGCGCTTCTCATCCTTCTTCTTGTCGTCGTCCTCCTCATCGCTCTCGGCCACCTCGGTGGCCTCGTTGCGCTCGGAGACCTCTTCGTCGGAGAGTGGCTCGCCGGTGAAGGGGATGGCGCGCGCGGGCAGGCTGCCGGTGCTATCGGGCTCCATGGTGGCGATGAAGTTGCCTTCGAGCTTGCCGCTGCCATCGCCGGGCTGGGCATAGATGCCGGCCCATACGATTCCCTTGCCGAAATCGCGCAGCACTCCGCCAGTGGGCTGCGCGCCTTCCGGCAGCGAAACGGGCATCGAGGCGATGTCGCCGGCGTCGAGGCGGAGGAGCACGGTCTCATAGGTGGAGGAGCCGCCCCAGTAAGGTCGCCCTTTCGCGCGGTGGCGCACCAGCAGGTAGCCCACGCCATTGGCGTCGATGGCGGCATCGAGCACCTCGGAGCGCTCCACTTTCGAGTCCATGCGCACCACGTGCTGCCATACAGGTTGCATCTGGCGGTCAACGGCGCACACCAGGCGGAAAGCGGTGCCCTCGGGATCCACCAGGTGCGGCCCGTGTATGATCATGTGGCTGCTGTCTCTCGCAATGGCTGCCTGGAAGCGGTCGCGGGTGAGGTTGCCGGGCTTCTCCACGGCCGGCTTGAACACCTTGTACTGCACCGGGAAGGAGCAGATGGGGTCGAAGGAGGGCGGGGCTTTGGTGAGGTGCGGGTCGAGGTACTGGTAGAAGAGGGACACGTCGGCCTCGCGCACGTTTCGCGCCAGCATGACAGGCTTGCCGTTGTAGCGTACCAGGTCCTCCAGGAAGAGCTGTTCCTGCCCCATGCGCTTCATGGCGGGCTCCATGCCGCGCTCATGGATGAGCTTCTCATAGTCGTACACATCGATGCGCGGGCCGCGCTTCACACGGCTGCCCGGGCCGAACTCCGGACTGCGCATCACCATGATGGCCGTGGGGCTGCTGCGGAAGATGGCATAGGGCATCATCACGGCATCGCCACCATGCTCGGGACCAAGGCGCGCGCGCACTTTCACTTTATCCTCCGGCTTGGCCTGCGCGTCGGCTGCGCGGGGCGCGAGCATGGCGGCGAGCAGCAGCGCGCCGAGCAGCGAATGATTCTTCATGCGTTCTTCGATGGGGCGTGAAAGTAGGGCGCGGCCACGGGCCATCATCGTGCCAGCGGGCGGCGCAGCTTGGGGTTGGTGGCGTGGCGCGCGGCATCGCGCGCGGTCTTCGCGGACATGCGGCGCTGCCACGCGGCGTGCAGGTCGGTGCCGGTCTGGTTGGCCAGGCAGAGCGCCACGAAGAGCACATCGGCCAGTTCCTCGCCCAGGTCCTTGGCCTTGTCGCTGGGCTTCTCGCTCTGCTCGCCGTAGCGGCGGGCCATGATCCGGGCCACCTCGCCCACCTCCTCAGTGAGCATGGCCAGGTTGGTGAGCGGGTCGAAGTACCGCACCCCATTTTTCGTGATCCAGGCATCCACCTCGGCGGCGAGCGTCTTCAAGGGGGGCTTGCCGGTAAGGCGGGATCTTCTAGTTTCGTTAGCCATGAGCGCTGAAGTTGCCCACAAAGGAATGTGGCTCACGCTGAAAAGGGCCGGGCTTGCCATGTGCGCCGGCTTAGCGCTGAGTGCTTGCGCGCGTGCGCAGCACTTGGTGCAAGCCGTCACCGATGGCCTGTCGGACCCCGTGGTGGCGCGCGAGGCGAGCCAGCTGGTGCAGCAGCAGCC
>CAZFBP010000155.1:0-7573 GCA_964517255.1 uncultured Chryseobacterium sp. | reverse complement strand
GGCCGCGCGCTCTTCGGCCACATCCCCGCCAAGGGCCAGCAGCTCGAGGACCACTACTTCGGCAGCATCCCCGACCGCGCGCGCGCCTTCATGCGCGAATTCGAGACCGAGGCCCTCATGCTCGGCATACCTGTGAAGACCCGCCACAACGAGGTGGCCCCCAACCAATTCGAGTGCGCGCCTGTCTTCGAGGAACTCAACCTCGCCGTTGACCACAATGTGCTGCTCATGGACGTGATGGAGAAGGTGGCCCAGCGCCACGACTTCCGCGTGCTGCTGCACGAGAAGCCTTACGCTGGCGTGAACGGCAGCGGCAAGCACAACAACTGGAGCCTGGCCACCAACACGGGCGTGAACCTGCTGAAGCCCGCCAAGACCCCGAAGGAGAACATCCGCTTCCTCACCTTCTTCGTCAACACCATCGCGGCCATACACCAGAACGCCGATGTGCTGCGCGCCAGCATCGCCAGTGCGGGCAATGATCACCGCCTGGGCGCCAACGAGGCACCGCCGGCCATCATCAGCGCCTTCATCGGCGAGCACCTCAGCGCCCTGCTCGACGGCCTGGAGCAGAACATCAAGGGGGCCATGACCCCCGACCGCAAGACCGAGCTCAAGCTCGACATCGGCCGCATCCCGCCGGTGATGCTCGACAACACCGACCGCAACCGCACCAGCCCCTTCGCCTTCACTGGCAACAAATTCGAGTTCCGTGCCGTGGGCAGCAGCGCCAATTGCGCCGGGCCGATGACGGTGCTCAACACCATCGTGGCCGCCCAGCTGCGCAGCTTCGCCAGGCAGGTCGAAGCGCTGGTGGGCAAGGGCACCAAGCGCGACGAGGCCATCCTCCGCGTGCTCCGCGAGCTGATCGTGAGCAGCAAGGCCATCCGTTTCGAGGGCAATGGCTACGGCGAGGAATGGGTGAAGGAGGCCGGGAAGCGCGGCCTGAGCAACATCAAGGACACGCCCCGCGCGCTGGATGTCTGGTCGCGCAAGGAAGTGGTGCAGCTGTTCCACGAGCTCGGTGTGCTATCGCCGGTGGAGACCGAGGCGCGCCACGAGATCGAGTTGCACAGCTATACCCTGAAGCTCCAGATCGAGAGCCGCGTGGTGGGCGACCTGGCCCAGAACCACATCGTGCCGGTGGCCATCGCCTACCAGAACCGGCTCATCGAGAACGTGCGCGGACTGCGCGAAGTGCTCAGCGCCGAGAAGGCCAGGAAGGCCACGGCCACGCAACTGGGCCTCATCGAGGAGATCAGCGAGCATATCAGCGCCGTGATGGCCCTTGTGAGCCAAATGATCGAGGCCCGCAAGAAGGCCAACAACCTGGAGGATGCGCGCCACAAGGCCATCGCATACTGCGACAAGGTGAAGCCCTACCTGGAGAAGATCCGCTACCACGCCGACAAGCTGGAGCTGCTCGTGGACGACGAGCAGTGGCCGCTGCCCAAGATGCGGGAGCTGCTCTTCACCCGCTGACCGTGAAGGGATAACGTGGGGCGTCGGCAACGACGCCCCACGTCGTTTTGGCCCCCTTTTGCCTTTGGGGTACTTGTATATCTTCGCCGCGACCTGTTTCGGAACCACCATTCCCACCTGCTGATGACTACACGGAAGATCCTGGCCATCCTCGTCCTGTGCCTGCTCACCGCCGCCTCGGCCGTGGCACAAGGGAACCGGTTGGCCACTGAAGCGAACGAGGCCTACCGCAAGGGGTTCTACTTCAACGCCATTGAGCTCTACAAGAAGGCCTACACCGTGGAGAAGAAGGCCGCCACCAAGGCTGAGCTCATCTTCATGGTGGCCGAGAGCTACCGCATGATCGGCGATGCCCCGCAGGCGCAGGTCTGGTACGAGAAGGCCATCAAGGCCCAGTTCACCGACCCCGTGGTGTACTTCTGGGCCGGCGAGATGCAGAAACAGCAGGGCAAGTACGCCGACGCCATCGCCAACTACAACAAGTACAAGGAGAAGAAGAGCAACGACCCCCGGGCCGAAGCCGGGATCACAGCTTGCCAGAACGCGCAGAAATGGAAGGACAGCCCCACGCGCTACTCCGTGGACCCCGAAGTGCTGCTGAACACGCCGCAATGGGACTTCAGTCCCGCCTTCGCCGACAAGAAGAACGAGGCAGTGGTCTTCACCAGCAGCCGCCCGGCCTCCACCGGCAGCGAGTCGGACGACATCACCGGTGACCCCTACACCGACCTCTTCACCAGCACCCGCGACCGCTTGGGCAAATGGAGCGAGCCCGTGAAGCTGCCGTTGGAGGTGAACAGCGAAGGCAATGAGGGCGCGCCCATCTTCAACAGCAAGCGCACCATCATGTACTTCACCCGCTGCCCCAGCGAGAAGAAAGAGGTGCTGGGCTGCGACATCTGGATGAGCAAGAAGGTGGGCAACAACTTCAGCGCCCCGGTGATGCTGAAGCTCAAGGGCGATGTCGGCAAGAATGATTCCCTGCACATCGGCCATCCCGCACTCACCCCCGACGATGATTTCCTCGTCTTCGCCAGCAGCTACGTGCTCCCTGGCCACAAGGGCGGCCGCGACCTCTACAAAGTGGCCCTGAACAAGGACGGCATGCCTACCGGACAGCCCGTGAACCTGGGCGCCGACATCAACACCGCCAAGGACGAGCTCTTCCCCTTCGTGCGATTCGATGGCAACCTCTACTTCAGCTCCAACGGCATGCCCGGCATGGGCGGCATGGACATGTTCGTGGCCGAGAAGAAGGCCGATGGCATGTGGACCGCGCCGGACAACATGAAGTCGCCGCTGAACAGCCCCGGCGATGACTTCGCCATCGTCTTCGACGGCGAGAACGACCGCGGCTTCTTCACCAGCAACCGCGCGGGCGGCAAGGGCCAGGACGACATCTGGCGCTTCCACATGCCCAACCTGGAGTTCGCGCTGCAGGGCAATGTCTATGACAAGCAGACCGGCATGCCCATCCAGGGCGCCAAGGTGAGCGTGGCGGGCACCAACGGCAGCAACTTCAGCGCCCTCACCGACGAGAACGGCGGCTTCGCCTTCATCGAGAGCGGCAAGGACCGCTACATCAAGGAAGAGACGAGCTACAGCATCCTCGCCGAGAAGGAGGGCTACCTGGTGGTGAAGGACCAGATCACCACCGTGGGCCTGAAGGAGAGCACCACCTTCGTGAAGGAGTACTTCCTGGAGCCGATCAAGGGTCCCATCGTGCTGCCCCAGATTCTTTACGACGTGGACAAGTTCTTCTTGCGCCCCGAATCGCAGGACAGCCTGGAGACGCTCTACAGCACGCTCATCGACAACCCCAACATCGTGATCGAGCTGCGTTCGCACACCGATGCGCGTCAGACCCGCACTTACAAAGGCGGCAACAAGGAGCTCAGCCAATTGCGGGCGCAGAGCTGCGTGAACTACCTCATCGAGAAGGGCATCGCCGCCGACCGCATGGTGCCCGTGGGCATGGGCCCCGATGAGCCGGTGATCGCCATGGACCTGATCAAGAAGATGGCCACCAACGAGGAGAAGGAGGCCGCGCACCAGAAGAACCGCCGCACCGATTTCAAGGTGCTGCGCACCGATTACGTGCCCAAGTCCAATTAGCGACGAACCCATGGGAAGGGCATCCACCGGAAGGCGGATGCCCTTCTTCTTTTGACGATGAGCAGCAGCCGATACGAGCAGCGCGGGGTGTCATCCGGCAAGGAGGATGTGCATAAGGCCATCGCCACGCTGGATAAGGGCCTCTTCCCGCGCGCCTTCTGCAAGGTGGTGCCCGATGCGCTCTCCGGCAGCGCCGAGCACTGCATCGTGATGCACGCCGATGGAGCGGGCACGAAGTCTTCGCTCGCCTACGCGTACTGGAAGGAGACCGGCGACATCAGTGTATGGCACGGCATCGCGCAGGACGCCGTGGTGATGAACCTCGACGACCTGCTCTGCGTGGGCGCTGCCGATGGGATCCTACTCAGCAGCACCATCGGCCGCAACAAGCGCCTGATCCCCGGCGAGGTGGTGAGCGCCATCATCGAAGGCACGGAGCGCTTCCTGGAAGAGATGCGCGCGCTGGGAGTCGGCATTAGCAGCACCGGTGGCGAGACCGCCGATGTGGGCGATCTGGTGCGCACCGTGATCGTGGATAGCACGGTGGTGTGCCGCATGAAGCGCAGCGAGGTGATCGACAATGCGCGCATCGAAGCCGGCGATGTGGTCGTGGCGCTGTCCAGTGATGGGCAGGCCACCTACGAGCGCTTCTTCAATGCAGGCATGGGCAGCAACGGCCTCACCAGCGCGCGCCACGATGTGTTCGCGAAGGAGCTGGCCACGAAGTACCCAGAGACCTTCGATCCCGCGACACCGGCGAACCTCGTGTACAGCGGCCAGGCGCGGTTGACCGATCCGCTCGAAGGCACGCCGCTCGATCTCGGCAAGGCCGTGCTCTCGCCCACACGTACCTACGCTCCTGTGGTGAAGCAAGTGCTTGGAGTGATGCGCTCTGAGATCCACGGCATGGTGCATTGCAGCGGCGGCGCCCAGACCAAGGTGCTGCATTTCGTGGATGGCCTGCGCGTGATCAAGGACGATCTCTTTCTCACGCCGCCGCTCTTCGCAGCGATCCAGCGCATGAGCGGTACGGATTGGAAGGAGATGTACAAGGTCTTCAACATGGGCCACCGCCTGGAATTCTATGTGCCGCCCGCTCGCGCCGAGGAGATCATCGCCATCTCGATGTCCTTCGGCATCGCCGCCAAGGTGATCGGCAGAGTGGAAGCGGCTCCGTCCAAAGAAGTCGTTCTCACTGGTCCATACGGCTCGTTCTCCTATACCTGACCCGGCTCCATCAGCGCATTCATCTGCGTAATCTGCGGCCTCATTCATCATGTCAGACCTCCTCTCCAAGCTCTCCTCCCTCGCCGACCGCCGCACCGAGATCGGCAAGCAGCTCGCCGACCCGGATGTGATCGCCGATCAGAAGAAGTTCGTCGAGTACAATCGCTCATATAGGGACCTGGAGCCCATCGAGCAGGCCTTCTTCCGCTTCAAGAAGCTGCATGACGACCTCGCCGGCGCCGAGGAGATGCTGCGCGCCGAGAAGGATCCGGACATGCTGGAGATGGCGCGTGCCGAGCGCGATCAGAGCCGCGCGGGAATCGAAGCGATGGAGGAGGAGGTGCGCATGATGCTGGTGCCGAAGGATCCGAACGATGCACGCAACTGCATCGTGGAAGTGCGCGCGGGCACTGGAGGCGATGAGGCCAGCCTGTTCGCCGGGGATCTCTTCCGCATGTACAGCCGCTACATCGAGGGCCTGGGCTGGAAGATCGAAGTGGCCGACGTGAGCGAAGGGACGGTGGGCGGCTACAAGGAAGTCATCTTCAATGTGATCGGCGACGGCGCTTATGGCGTGCTGAAATTCGAGGCGGGCGTGCACCGCGTGCAACGCGTGCCGGCCACGGAGGCGCAAGGGCGCATTCACACCAGCGCGGCCACGGTGAACGTGCTGCCAGAGGCCGAGGAAGCGGACGTGGACCTGAAGGAGAGCGATGTGAAGATGGAGACCGCGCGCAGCGGCGGCGCCGGCGGTCAGAACGTGAACAAGGTGGAGACCAAGGTGCGCCTCACGCATATCCCGACGGGCACCGTGGTGATGTGCCAGACCGAACGCAGCCAATTGGGCAACCGCATGAAGGCGATGACCATGCTGCGCACCAAGCTCTATGAGGAGCAAGTGCTCAAGCACGAGGCCGCCGTGGCCGCGCAGCGCAAGAGCCAGGTGAGCAGCGGCGACCGCAGCGCCAAGATCCGCACCTACAACTTCCCGCAGAGCCGGGTGACCGATCACCGCATCGAGTTCACGGTGCACAACCTCCCGCAAGTGCTCAACGGCGATCTGCACGATATCATCGACGCCTTGCAGCTGGCGGAACGCACGGAGAAGCTGAAGGCCGAAGCGGGGATCTGAGAGCCTGAGCGAAGGCTGCCGCTACCTTGCCCGTCCCGCGTGACGGGATGAAACACATGCGCGCGCTCCGCATCGCGTCGGCCCTGGTCGCTATCGGCGGCATCGGGCTGATGTGCTGGCTGCTCGTCCTGGATGCGGCGGAGTTCCGGGCGCTCGTGCAGCGCTGCTACGGGTATGGACCGGTGCCGAGCTACCCGGACAAGCTGCCCTTGCCTTCCGTCGGACGCCTTGCGCTCGCGGCCCTGCCGTGGGTGCTGGCGGCATGCGCGGTGGCGCTCTGGCCCTGGCTGGCGGCATCGCTGCGCACGGCGGTGATGGGCGCGTGGCGCTTGTGCCGCGAAGCGATGGCGGACACGTGGGCGCTCATGCCGCGTTGGGAGCGCTGGTGGTCCATCACCGCAGTGATCGGCTGCACGGTGATCCGCTGCTATTTGGCCGTTACCGATCCGCCGGTGTTCGATGAAGCGCTGAACTGGCTCTTGTTCGCCGAGCACGGCCCGCTCGTATCGCTCACGTTCTACGCAGCGCCGAACAATCATATCGGAGCCACCATGCTCTCGGCGATCGTGGGCCTCTTGCCCGTGGATCCCTTGCTGGCGCTCCGCGCCCCCACGGTGGTCGCGGCGCTCTTCCTTCAGGCAGGGCTCTACCTGCTCGTGCGACGGCTTGCATCACCGATGGCCGCCGTGCTAGCGTCGGCCTTCGCCATGGCTGCGCCGGTTCTGCTCTACCACGACCACCTGGGCCGGGGCTACGTGCCGGTGGTGCTCGCTTTCACTATGGCTTTCGGCGCCGCGGCGCGTTGGCTGATGGCCCGCGATGAACGAGGCCTGTGGCTCCTGGGCATCGCGTGCTCGGCCGGGACCTTCGTGATGCCCTCCTTCCTCTACGCCGGCGCAGGGCTTTTCGCTGCGCTGATGATCATCGACGGAGGAAGGCGGCGCGTGCTGAGCGCTGCGCTGTGGTCGGCGTTCACCATCGCCGTCCTATACGCACCGGCAGTGATCGTCAGCGGCGCGGGCGCATTCGTGGATAACCCATGGGTGCGGCCGGTGGGAGCCGCTGCCGTGGCGGAGGCGTGGTGGCCGCATTTCAGCCGCACCTTCGAGGGCCTCCTGGGCGCGCCGCATGGATTCGCGCTCGCGGTGCTGCTTCTCGTCGCTGGCCTGTTGCTCGCGCCGAATCGAGAGCGCCCAGTAGCGATCATGGCAGTGATTGTCATGGGCATTTCGTTGGTCATACCGTTCATCCACGGCGTGCTGCCCTTCGAGCGCACATGGATCCACTTGATTATTCCGCTCGCCGTGGCGCTGGCCCTTGTGGCCGACCGTGGCCTGGCCCGTTTCCGTTTCCCGCAAGCGGCTATTCCAGCGGCCATGGCCTTGTTCGCTTTCCAATTGAAGGTTACCCGGGAGGTGTTCCCGCGGATTGAACGAGACGCATTCAGGGTGATGGAAGCCATGGTCCTGCTCCAAGCCGAGAAGCCCGGGCGGATCCGCGCCTGGGCGCAGCCGTTATCGACCTATTCGTGCTTCGCGTGGAAGCGCGGGCTGCTGCCGGAAGGCTGCGATTTCGCCTATTCGAGCACCACGGAGGTAGAGCCGGGAATCGTGGTGA
>CAZFBP010000154.1:0-7586 GCA_964517255.1 uncultured Chryseobacterium sp. | reverse complement strand
GGCGCAAGCGGATCGACGGCCGATCGAAGATGAGCCTGCGCAGCCTCTCGATGCACGCCTTCAGGGCCTTGATCGAGTACAGCGATGAGGTGCTCCTGCTCTTCCTGCGGGCCTTCATCGGCCTGGCGGTCGTGCTGCTGGCCTCCTTGCTCGTCATCCTCGGCATCAAGCTCTTCACCACCAGCGCCATCCCCGGCTGGGCCAGCACGCTCTCGGTCTCGCTCTTCAATAGCATGCTGCTGTGCATCGGCTTCTTCGCCATCGGACTGCTGCTGGTGAGCGCTTCGCAACGGCGTGAGCGCGCCGGCCGGCATCTGTACACGGTGGCCGACCAGTCCGCGAAGCCATGAACTACGTGGGCACGGAGCTGGAGCTCTTCGCGCATGCGCGCAACTGGAAGACCTGGTTCGCCAGCCGCATGGCGCCATACGTGCGCGGGCGCGTGCTCGATGTGGGCTCGGGCATGGGCGTGAACGCGCCCTTCGTGATCAACGAAGCGGTCACTTCTTACATCTTCCTGGAGCCGGATGCCGCCTTGCTCGCGCAGACCCCGACCCGAACGGGGAACAGCGTGCTTGATGCGGCCCGGCGCATCGCAGGCACCACTTCCAACCTGGCGGGCGAGCGCTTCGACACGCTGCTCTACGTCGATGTGATCGAGCACATCGAGGACAGCAAAGGCGAATTGCAGCGCGCCTTCGACCTGCTGGAGCCCGGCGGCCACCTGGTGATCCTCGTCCCCGCCTTCCAGTTCCTCTTCAGTCCGTTCGACAAGGAAGTGGGGCACTACCGCCGCTACACCAAGAGCCTCTTGCGCAGCGAACTGCCCGTCGGTGCGCGCATCAAGCGCATGCACTACTTCGACAGCGTGGGCATGCTGCTTTCGCTGGCCAACCGGCTGCTCCTGAAGCAGGGCCGCCCCACCTTGGAACAGGTGCGATTCTGGGACAGCAAGGTGGTGCCCGTTTCGCGCCTGGTGGATCCGCTCGTGCTGCGCTCCTTCGGCCGCTCGATGCTGGCCGTGGCGCAGAAGCCGGGCTGAGCTCAGTGATGGTAGGGCTTGCCGTGCATGATCATCAGCGCCCGGTAGAGCTGCTCGGCCAGCAGCACGCGCACCAGTTGATGCGGGAAGGTCATGGCCGAGAGCGAGAGCACCGCCGACGCGCGCTGCCGCACCTCATCGGAGAGGCCGTAGGCGCCACCGATGACGAAGACCATCTGCCGTGCTCCCTGATCGCGCCAAGCGGTGAGGCGTGCCGCCAGGCCAGTACTGCTCAGTTGCTTGCCGCGCTCGTCCAGCACAACCACGAGCTCATCGGGCTTGAAGGCCGCGAGCAGCCGACCACCTTCGGCACGCTGGCGATGCGCGGCGTTTCCGGCGCGCTCCTCCGGCACGATGATGGTCTCCACCACGGCCATGCGCCCCATGCGTTCCACGTAGTCCGCGAGGCCGTCGGCCACGTAGCCGCGATCGCTGCGGCCCACCATGATCAGGCGAATGCGGAGGGGAGTGGCCATTGTTCGTAATTCAGTGCTCAATCGCGCCGCATGGGTGGCCCGGTTGTTGCAAATTTGGGTGCACAACTTCCTAGCTCCATGAAACGCTTGCTGCTGCTGGTCCTCCTGAGCATGCCCACGGCCTGGGCACTGGCCCAGGACGCTGAGAAGGACCGCGTGATCGACGCCATGCGGATGGGCGACGCGCGCGAGCTCGCCTCGCTCTTCATCGCCAGCATCGACCTCACCGTGAAGGAGGCCAGCGACGTGTACAGCAAGGCCCAGGCTGAGCAGATCCTCAGGAAGTTCTTCAACGAGAACCCGCCCGTTGACATGGTGATCGAGCACAGCGGCGTGAGCAAGAGCGGCGACAAGTACTTCATCGGCATCCTGCGCACGCGCACGGGCTACTTCCGCACCACCTTCTTCCTGAAGAAGGGCGAAGCGGGCTTCCAGGTGAAGCAGCTGCGGATAGAGAACAGCAAGAGCGACTTCTGATCGTGCTCCCCCCTGGCGCCGAAGAGCTGATCGACCGCGCGCTGGCGGAGGACATCGGCACGGGCGACCACACCACCTTGGCCACGATCCCAGAGGGCGCGAAGGGCTCCGCGCGCTTGCTGGTGAAGCAGGCGGGCGTGCTGGCCGGCATGGAGCTCGCGGAGGCTATCGCGCTCCGTTTCGATCAGAAGCTCCAGGTACGGCCCTACCTCATGGACGGCGCGCTGGTGGCGCCGGGCGATGTGGCCTTCCACATCAACGGGCCGGAGCGATCGATCCTGATGGTGGAACGCGTGCTGCTCAATTTCATGCAGCGGCTCAGCGGCATCGCCACCCTCACGCGCAAGTTCGTTGATGCCGTTGAAGGCACCCGCTGCACGATCCTCGATACCCGGAAGACCACGCCAACGCTGCGCGCCATGGAGAAATGGGCCGTGCGCATCGGCGGCGGGGGGAATCACCGGCATGGGCTGTACGACATGATCCTGATCAAGGACAACCACCACGACATGGCCGGGGGAATCGTGCATGCCATCGAGGCGGCGCGCGCCTATTTATCGCGCACAGGCCTCAGTTTGCCGATTGAAGTGGAGGTGCGCGGCCTGGACGAGCTGGAATTGGTGCTGCGCAGCGGCGGTGTGCAACGCGTGATGCTCGACAACTTCTCCCCGATGGTGCTGCGCAAGGCCGTGGAGCTGGTGAGCCGCCGCTTCGAGACGGAGGCCTCGGGCGGTATCACGCTCGATGCGGTGCGCGCCTTCGCGGAGACCGGCGTGGACTTCATCAGCGTGGGGGCGCTCACCCATAGCGCGCCCAGCCTGGACCTGAGCCTCAAAGCCAGCTGACCATGATCCAGAAGCTCTGGCGCAGGATCATCTACTCGCGTGCCTTCCGCCGGCTGATGGCCTGGAGCATGCGCCTGGTGCTGCCCGGCTTCGAGGGCTTCAGCCTGTACCAGATCGCGCGCTTCTTCATCGGCGCGCTGGCCAACGGCCACATCGTCACGCGCGCCTCGGCCATCTCCTTCAAGCTCTTCATGGCCTTCTTCCCGGCGGTGATCGTGCTGCTCACACTGATCCCCTACGTGCCCATCGCCGATTTCCAGGAGCGGCTGCTGGCCACCTTCCACGACATGATGCCTGTCGAGGTGTTCCGCTTCATTGAGAGCACGCTCAACGACCTGGTGAAGAACCGCCACGGCGCGCTGCTCTCGGTGAGCTTCCTGGTGGGTGTCTATTTAGCCAGCAACAGCATCGATGCCATCCTGGCCGGCTTCAGCGGCAGCGCCAACATCACCAAGTGGCACAGCCCCTTCAAGCAGCGGCTGCTGAGCCTGGGGCTGCTGCTGGCGCTCTCCCTGCTCACCATCATCGCCATCCCGTTGCTCACGCTCGGCGGCATCGCCATCAACTGGCTCGACCGCCTCGACTTCTTCGCGAATTCGTTGCACGTGCACGCGCTCTTCGCGCTCAAGTGGATCATCTCGATCCTGGTGGTGATCACCTTCGTCTCCCTGCTGTACAATGCCGGCGATCCGCATGCGCGGCGCTTTACCTGGATCTCGCCCGGCGTCCTGCTGGCCGTGGTGCTCATCCTGGTGGTGTCACAGGCGCTGGCCTACATGTTCAGCCACATCACCAATTACAACGCGCTCTACGGCTCCATCGGCGCCATCCTGGCCGTGCAGCTCTGGATCTACTTCAACATGATCGCCTTCCTGGTGGGCTATGAGCTCAACAGCAGCATTGCCCGCGCCCGCCACAACCGCAGCGAGCGCCTGCGGGTGGGCGCCCCAGCATCCTGAGCGAACGGATACCTTGGCCGGGCCTCGCCAACCCGCCGATGCGTCCCACACTCCTCCTCGCCTTCGCCGCTGTGCCCTTGTTGTGCGCGGCCCAGCGCTACGACGACCGCCGCCCGCCCAACACCTACCGCAACGCGGACAACCCGCATTACTGGAAGAACCGCCCGCCGGCCGAGGGCTATTGGCAGCAGGACGTGCATTACATCATCGACGCGCGCCTGGACGATGAGGCCGACCGCCTGGAGGCCACGATGACGCTTCACTACTGGAACAATTCGCCGGACACGCTCCGCCACGTGTTCTTCCACCTGTACCAGGAGGCTTATGTGAAAGGCTCGCACCTGGAGGAGCAGATGCGGGGCGAAGGCGTTGACATGCGGCGCCTCGCGAAGCTCCCGTACGCAGGCACTGAGGTGAAGTCGCTCCTGATCGGCAGCGACAGCCTGCGCACCGAGCAGGACAACACCGTGCTGAAGGCCTGGCTGAACGATCCGTTGCCGCCGGGAGAGCGCGCCACCTTCCGCATCGCCTTCGCCACGCACTGGAGCATGAGCGTGCCCCGCCGCATGAAGCTCTTCGACGCCTGGGGATGGAAGCACTACGACGGCGTGCACTGGTACCCGCGCATCGCCGTGTACGACCGCACCCACGGATGGGACACGCAGCAGCACCTGGGCAACGAGTTCTACGGCGACTTCGGCACCTTCGACGTGAGCCTCGACTTCCCGCACCACTACATCCTGGACGCCACCGGCGTGCTGCAGAACCGCGAGGCCTGCCTGCCCGCCGAGCTGCGGCGCAAGCTGGACATCGCCCACTTCAAGGACAAGCCCTGGAACGAGAAGCCAAGTGTGGTGATCGAACCGGAGGCCGGTCGCAGGAAAACGTGGAAGTTCCACAGCGAGAACACGCACGACTTCGCCTTCACCGCCGACCCCACCTACCGCATCGGCGAGGCCGAATGGAACGGGGTGCAGTGCATCGCGCTGGCGCAGGAGCCGCACGCCAGCAAGTGGCAGAACGCCGCGGACTATTGCGCCAGGACCATCAGGGCGCACAGCGAGTCGTTCGGCATGTACGCCTACCCGAAGATGATCGTGGCCGACGCGCGCGACGGCATGGAGTACCCGATGCTCACTCTCGACAGCGGCAACGACCCCAACTACCGGGGCCTCTTCGTGCACGAGATCGGACATAACTGGTTCTTCGGCATGATCGGCAATAACGAGACCTACCGCGCCATGCTCGACGAGGGCTTCACGCAATTCCTCACCGCATGGGGCCTGGAGCGCATCGACGGCGACACGATGGTGAACGCCGCGCCGCGGAACGCCTACGCGCGGCGATACACCTGCCCGGAGCTGGCGCGCGAGAGCGAAGCCTACTTCGGCTACCAGCACGATGCCGTGCGCGACCGTGTGCCGCCGATCAACACGCACAGCGATGAATTCGACCATTGGACCGCGCGCGGCTACGGTGGTTACGGCCATGTGTACAGCAAGACCGCCGTGATGCTCTTCAACCTGCAGTACGTGCTGGGCGACTCGCTCTTCCTCAGCGCCATGCAGGGCTACTTCGCCCGCTGGCGCATGTGCCACCCCACCGTGGCCGACATGCGGCAGGCCTTCATCGACTTCTCCGGCACCGACCTCAACTGGTTCTTCGACCAGTGGATCGAGACCGACAAGACCATCGACTACTCCGTGCATCGCGTGAAGGGCCGTCATCGCCACAGCGGCCAGCAGATCACGATCCGCCGCAAAGGGAGTGCGCAGATGCCCATCGACCTGCACATCACCGCGAAGGATGGCCGCACCTACGGATTCCACATCCCCAACACCTGGTTCGTGAAGCGCACCAGCGCCACCGTGCTGCCGCGATGGACCGGCTTCGGGTCCCTGCGCCGTGATTACACCGCCGTGGTGGACATCCCCTCCGGCATCGCCGATGTGGTGATCGACAGCACCAACCGCCTCGCCGACCGCAACAAGCTCAACGACCGCCTGGGCTTCCCGCTGAGCACCGAGTTCGATCACCACATCCGCAACACCCCCGACCGCAGGGCCTACGAAGCATTCGTGCGCCCCGATCTCTGGTGGAACGGCTACGATGGCTTCAAGGCCGGCTTCCACGTGAACGGGAGCTACATGCGCTACAAGCACCGCCTTCACCTCAGCGCCTGGGTGAACACCGGCATGGCGCAGCTCCTGCCGCCCACCAACGACGCCTTGGCCGCGGACACCATTCCCGGCAACACCGATGCGGACTTCGACAGGCTCTCCTTCAACTTCCGGTACGCCAACGGCACGGAGCGCGTGCTGCGCGGGTCATCGGTGTTCCTGCACGCGCGCGTGCTCGATGGCCTCAACCGATTCGGTGGCGGCTTCGAATGGCAGTTGCCGAATGGCCGCACCGAGGCGAAGGCCGAGGCGCTCTACTTCTGGCGCGCCGACAGCACCGACCTCACCTACCTCTTGAACGACCGGCAATGGGAGCTCAACGCGCTGAATGCCACCGTGAACCTCAGCCTGAAGCACCAGTACCACAAGAACAACTTCAAAGGCAAGCTGCTGCTTGAGTCGCGGAGCACGGCGCCGGGCGCGGCGAACGGCTACGGTTGGCTTCGCCTCACCGCCACCCAGACCAACGACATCGGCGGCCTGGAACTGCACACGCGCTTCGTCGCGCAGTACGGATCGGGCGCCGCACCGCGCGAGAGCGCGCTCTACCTCGCGAGCGCCTCGCCCGAGGAGATGATGGAGAACAAGTACGTGCGCAGCGTGGGCTTCGTGCCGTATGAATGGACAGGCTTTGGCGCCTCAACGAACAACTTCCAGCATGGCGGTGGCCTCGGTCTGCGCGGCTACGCCGGCTACCTGGCACCAGAGACCGATGCCGACGGCAACCAGGTGCTCACCTACGCCGGGCATACGGGTGCGGCCATCAATGGCGAGTTGGACCTGGACGGCCTCGTGCGCTTCCGGCCGGGCAAAGTGGGCAAGGCGCTGCACCTCGACGCCTACCTCTTCGGCGACATCGGCGCCATGGGCTACCGAAGGATCGATGGCGCAGGCACCGTGCAGGAATTCGCCGCGCCGCGCGCCGACGCCGGAGCCGGCTTCGCGCTCACCATCAAGCGCTGGGGGCCGCTCACCGACATCAAGCCCCTCACCATCCGTTTCGACATGCCGCTCATCCTCTCGGTATTGCCCGCGAATGAGAGCGAGCATTTCGCGTTCCGGTATATCGTGGGGGTCGGGCGGAATTTCTGAGGACGAAGGGAGATTGAACCGCACCGTGCAAGCGCAGGTGATCCAATCGGGAAGGCGGCCAGGCTACTTGATTCCCTTGGTCACACGCACAGGTGAATCGAGACAGCGGCCACCGAGGCAGGGTGCTAATTCTTGAACAGCTTCCAATCGGTCGTGTTCCAGAACATCACTTGGGGCCCTCGGCATGGGATCATCAAGACCACCGGAGTTCACCCGGCCGAGCAACATCCACGACGAATCCGCAATCAGGACTTCGATACAACGAAGCGTGAATCTTCGAGAACCGAGCGCATCTCGGCTCGCGGATCTTTCGGAAGGCAAGCCGGACTTCATGCCTCAGGCGGGGCACTTCCGTCGGGAACCGCTTCGGATCGTTAATCGAGAGGGCTTCGGGCCGGCTTTCTTTCGTTTAATCCCGCATGCGCAAGCGCCGCATCCGCTTGTCCGGTTGGCGACGCTCGCGCCATGCCCACCTGTTCGGCAGGCAAGCCCGTGCCGCTTTCACCTTACAGATA